>DAOTXB010000529.1:0-1564 GCA_034435575.1 Anaerolineae bacterium | reverse complement strand
ATCGAACTCGTCTGGATCAGTGTGCCAATCATGCTCATGGTCGCCGCGATCTTGCACGCCAATAACATCCGTGATTTAGAGGCAGACCGTGCGGTGAACAAGCGCACACTCGCGGTGATGCTGGGCAGAGATGTCGCCCGAATCGAATATCAGGTGCTGGTGTATGGCGCGTATATCGCCTTAATTGGCATTGTACTATTGGACTTCGCCCCGTCTTCCGTCTTGCTCGCGTTTCTAACACTCAGAACCGCCCGCGCATTGATCGACGTTTTCAATACGCGTACCGATACCGAATCACTGCATCGGGCGCAGGGTGGCACCGCCAAATTGCATGGACAATTCGGACTACTCATGGTAATGGGCTGGTTGGCATGGCTGTTGATTGAGGCAATCGTCTAAAGTCACATTTTACATAATGTTGAATTTCTGGACAGCCAGGGCAAAACGCGCCACAATCGTCTCAAACTTTTTGCGAACTACTGAATAGAATAGAACTTTAACTTATGATTCCATTACAAAATAACCTCTTTACAGAAACCGGTTGGGAAATTGTCGAAACCCACTTTGACCATGCCCAGCTCATCACCACAGGTAGTAATTTCATGATTGGCAATGGCTTCCTCGGTTATCGGGGCACCTTTGCCGAATGGGAAAAAGATCGGTATGTGGCGTGCATCGTCACGGATACATGGGATTTAGCCGAAAACCACACCGAACTTTGCAATGTCCCCAACGGATTATTTACCCGATTACAGGTCGATGGCGAGCTGTTTTCCGCTTTTGAGGGCGAAACCATCAATTATCGGCGAGAGCTTTCTTTACGACATGGGATTTATCGCCGTCAACACACATGGCGGGGCACACATGGCAAAGCGGTCATCGTCGATATTGAAAAATTCGCCAGCGAAGACAATGTGCATTTGACCGCGATGCGCTACACAATCACCGCGCAGGATGATGTGGATTGTGTGGTAGCAACCGGTATCGACGGGCGCGTGTGGAGCATGAACGGGGAGCACTTTAAGTCGTACAACGCCACCGAAGATCAAGATTTGCTCTCGATGCAAACGATCACACAGGAACTAGACACTGAAATTGAAGTGGTCGAGCGTTTGATTGTCCACGCACCGGAATCGATCCCGACACAGATCATCCACGAAAACAAGCGTATTCTGCGTAAATTGCGATTTTCGCTCAAAGCAGGCGAGTCCATCACCCTGGAAAAACGTTATGTGATTGTGCATAGCAATAACACATTTACACCCTATGAAAAAGCCGCAGAGATCGCCCGTCAATCGGTTGATTACGAGGGGCTCAAACAGGCACACATCGCCCGATGGGAAGCGCTATGGGCGGTGAGTGATATTGTGATCGCGGGTAATCTGGAAGATCAACTTATCACACGCTTTAACCTCTTCCATAACATTATCGGCACACCCCGTCACGCCCCGTTACCCATCGGCGCACGCGGGCTATCGTGTCAGGTGTATCAGGGTGCGGCATTCTGGGATCAAGAAATCTTCAACCTGCCCATGTTCATCTATACTCAGCCCCAAATTGCCCG
>DAOTXB010000528.1:0-13004 GCA_034435575.1 Anaerolineae bacterium | reverse complement strand
CTGATATTTTCGATTACAAACTCGGATTTCATATGTTTTTGCCTATTCGTAAAGGTGACATGCAACCCAATGTCCTTTTTTCACTTCTTGTAATTGAGGTTCCTCGACACGGCACTCATCCATTACGAAAGGACAACGCGGATGGAAGCGACAACCAGAGGGCGGGTCTACCAGGTTCGGGACTTCACCTTCTAAAAGAACGCGTTCACGTTTCACGTTAGGGTCAATTTCAGGGATCGCTCTGATCAGCAACTGTGTATAGGGATGTAGCGGATCTTGAATAAGCGTATCTGTGTCACCAAATTCAATGATTTTCCCTGCATACATCGTAATAGTACGCTCGCAGATATAGCGAACTGTGGCAAGGTCGTGCGAGATATAGAGAATAGCAGTTTCGAGTGTTTCGCTTAATCGCTTCAACAGGTTAAGGATACCTGCGCGTATCGAAACATCGAGCATCGAGGCAGGCTCATCTGCAACAAGGAACTTAGGCTCGATTACGATTGCCCGTGCAATAGCAAGTCTTTGGCGCTGACCACCACTAAGTTCGTGTGGATAGCGATCAAGATAATTTTCCGGTGGGCTAACTTCTGCCCGTTCAAGCGCCTGCAAGACTCGATCAAGGTGATCATCCCGTGTGCCGATTTTGTTTAGCCGTAACGGTTCCACAACAGATTCGAATACAGTAGATCGTGGATTCAGCGATTCATAGGGGTTTTGAAAAATGATCTGTGCCTGGCGCCGGAAGTCTTGTAAGTCGTTGTGATTAAGGTTAGTGATGTCCTCATCCATAAAGGTGATTGTGCCACCGGTGGGTTCATAGAGACGAAGAGCCGTCATACCAACAGTGGTTTTTCCTGAACCACTCTCCCCAACGATACCAACGATTTCACCCGCCCTGAGAGAAAAGCTGACACCATCAACAGCACGAATAAACTCTTTATTTTCGCGCTTTAAGAGTGAGTCAATAAACCCTTGTTGCAACGGAAACCACTTTTGGAGATCATTTACGCTGAAAACGACGCGATTGTTAGACTTCATGAGCGAACAACTTCCTTATTTCAAAGTTCATATATCTTCAGCCAACATCTTTCTGATGGACTACGCCGTTATCGTGTTTATTCCCACTTTCTGAGCCAATGTTTTTTATATTTGACTGCTCCCACAATTTTCGGTCGGTTGCTTGCTCTCTAAATACTGAAGCCAACTCAGGGAAATGACATGCTGAGTAATGGTCGGGTTCGACTTCGACTATTGCAGGTTCTTCCTCAATACATTGTTGCTGTGCGAAGGGACAACGCGGGTGAAAGCGACAGCCTGAAGGTGGGTTGGTTAAATCAGGCGGACTTCCGGGTATTGATATGAGGTCTTGCTTTGGACCTTTTATACGGGGAAAGGCATTCTTCAAACCGAGCGTGTAGGGGTGATAAGGGCGTTGTAGTAGAGGCTCTGTGGCAGCATATTCCACAACTTTACCAGCATACATCACAATTGTTTTGTCACAGTTTTCAGCCACAACAGAAATATCATGTGTCACTAATAAGAGTGATTTTTGTAACTGTTTTTGAATACGATCAATGTTATCCAATATCTGATCTTTGACGATTACATCAAGCGCGGTTGTCGGTTCATCAGCCACAATCAAATCTGGATTTAAAGAAAGCGACATTGCGATCAATACGCGTTGACGCATACCACCACTGAACTGGTGTGGATAATCTTTTAAACGATTAGGGTCTAAACCAACAAGCCGAAACAATTCACCTGCACGACGATATCCTTCATCTTTTGACACAGATTCATGAGTCTGAATCGATTCTAAAATTTGATCCCCGATTCGTACAACAGGATCCAACGCATTCATAGCACTTTGTGGGATGAAAGACATCTCTTGCCAGCGCACATCTCGCAACTGCTTATCAGACCAATGCGTAATATCTCTACCATTTAGGATGATTTGCCCGTTTGCAATCGTGCCATTTTTCGGTAAAAGGCGCAAAATCGCCCGTGCTAGTGTGGTCTTACCAGAACCTGATTCTCCCACAATGCCGAAATACTCGCCCTTCTCTAACGTAAACGACACATCATCAATCGCTTTGAGTGAGCTTTTACGTAATTTATATGCGACCTCAAGATTTTTAACAATAAGCAAACTCATGAAGTAGTTTCCCTTTGCTGGGTACGCTGAGATAGTTTAGTTTGCATCAAGCACCATACTCGCGCAAACGCGGATCTGTCGATGATTCGAAGGCTCTGCCGACCATATAAGCTGCCGTTACAAAGAGGGAAATACATAGACCCGGTGGAATAATCCACCACCAGGTGCGACGTGCAGCACCAGCCCGAAACGCATCATTGAGCATCGTGCCCCAACTCGGAAAGCGCGGGTCACCAAAACCAAGAAAACTTAGTCCCGCTTCAGTGAGCACACCTGCGCCCACGGCGAGTGCCGTATAAAGCAAGATCAACGGTAACACGTTAGGCAAAATGTGATGATAGATGATGTAACGTCGCTTCGCACCGGCTGCTTTCGCTGACCATATGAAGGGACGTTCCTTTAAACTGAGAACTTGAGCACGGATGACGCGTGCAGTGCTCCGCCAGAATAAGAGCGAGATAATTAAAACAATATTCCATATACTTGTCCCCAAAAGCGACACTAACACGATGGCAAAGGGCAAGAAAGGAATGCCATATGTAATATCAACAAGTCGCATCAAGAAATCATCGAGCCTACCACCTGAATAGCCAGCCCAAAGGGCAACATTGCTCCCGATGAAAACTGTCACAATTGCGGACAAAAAACCTACCACTACCGCGACCCGCGCGCCGGAGAGTGTCTGGCTAAATACATCTCTCCCAGCGGTAGTTGTGCCAAAAAAGTAGCGACTTGATGGCGGCTCGCCGCGTGCCAATGATCCATCTTCTAGATACTGTAGATCATTTGGGTCATAAGGCACTAAACTATCACCAAATGCCGCCGCAAAGAAGAAAAACAGGAGAACGACCAAACCAATGGTACCGGGTCCGTCGCGGAGAAGTTCACGAAATTGCATTACAACCCATGAACGTCTGCCTACTCGGATGTCTTTTTGCGTGGATTGCATGTGTTCGTCGTAAATGGCTTCTTGCTTTGTTTTGTCCATATGTGTCCTATTTTAGGCTGATACGTGGATCGAGCTTGTAATAGAGAATGTCGACAAGGAAATACATGAAGACAACAGACGCTGACCACATAAAAAAGGCGGCTTGTGCCAATGGATAATCCTGAGCGTTGACGGCATCTACTAAGGCGCGACCGATACCTGGCCACGAAAATACTGTTTCTAACAACACCGACCCAGCAACTGCAATCGTCGCCAACAGCGCTAGATAAGTGACAACCGGTAGCAAAGCATTACGCATTGCATGACGAATGATCACACGTTCTGAAACCCCCTTAGCACGAATCACGTCCAGGAATTCCTCATTTTGTATTTCGATCATACTACTACGCATTAGCATCAGCGGACTAGCAGTCAGGTAAATTGCGGCAGTCATCATAGGTAGGAAGACATGCTGGAGAAAATCAACACTAAGGTAAATATCCCACCAGTTGTCAGCTACATAGCCCAGTTCGCGCATACCACTGGATGGGAACCACCCTAACCAAAAACTAAATATGATGAGTGCGATTAATCCAAGCCAGTAAAGCGGCACACCATGTAATGCAAGAGGAATCATAATCCCCCATCTTTCTAAGAATGAGCCACGCTTCCAGCCCATATAACTGCCAATGCCAATCGATGCGATGATCGCCAACGAGACCGCAGGAAGCATGAGCACAAGACTATTGCGTAAGAAGGGACCTAGCACATCCATTACCGGGACCCGATAAAAGAAGGACCGCCCAAAATCGAGTTGCAGTAAATTGCCCATGTATGTGAAATATTGGGTCAGGACTGGTTCATCAATCCCCCAGAATTCGCGTAGTTGTTGTTGGGCTTCGGTTGTGAGGGATGAATCTACTAACAGTGAAGCTGGATCAGCGGGAATCAGACGAAACATGAAAAAAATGATTGTCATAACGACCCATAACGTAAAGAGCATCTGAATGAAGCGACGCACAACATATCCTCTATTCATGCTACCCCCTCCACTGTAATTGTCGGCAAGGATATATGGGGATCGACAATATGTGCCGACCCCCAAGTTTGAATCTGATTAATCATCAACGTTATACGATATTGGGTAACGAAGACGACCGTCTTCATCCCATGTATAACCTGCTTCTTCTAAAATTGCTCTCGCAGCTTCTGGATCATAGGGATAGGTCATAGTGTCTGGGTTGTAATACTCACTTGTGGGATGTACCCAGTTGGCTTCGCCGATGGTTCCACCACCCAGCCCAGCGACGACATCGAGAATGGAGTCTTTAGGAATGAGATGATGAATGGCACGGCGGAATGGCAAATCACTCCCAGGCAGTACACGGTTATCGATATAGACCGATTGCACACCGATACTTGGCGTAATCACCACTTCAAGATGATCCATGGCTTCAAGAATTTCAATTTGAGAATCCCCACGGATATACGTGCCGTTGGCATCAAGTTCTTGATTTTCTAACATACCTAACCACACTTCTGGTGTCGGGATAATAGCTACAAGAACATCAACCTGTGGTGCCTGGAAGTGCTCAAGATTGCGGGTAAACAACCATGATTCGTTCCGTCGCCAATGACCAAAAGCGAACGGTCCACTGCCAATAGGTTCTGGATTCTCAAATGTCTGAGGATCATCCACATCAGCCCAAATGTGCTCTGGCACGATATAAATGCCAGTAAGAATATTGGCTTCAAAGGGTGAGAACACTTCATTCAGCGTGAAGCGTGCAGTATAGTCGTCAATTTGCTCAACACCAGCCACGACATCAAAAATGGCAGCCCAATTGGCAAATTGGTTTTCCATCGCATAATTAACTGTGAAGGCAAGATCTTCAGCTGTAACGGGTTCACCATCATGAAATGCCATATCCTGACGCAGTGTGACATCGATGGTTGTGTCATCAATCCATTCCCATGATTCGGCTGCCCACGGAATTGTTTCCAAATTCTCGTCCTTGCGTGCCAGAGTGTCATAAATCCATGTCATCGTCGCTGTGTTAAAAAGACCGCCCGTGGCAACAAATGGATTGGTTGAGTTTCCATCATGGTTGTTTTCAATGCGTAACGTTGTTTGGTCGGTTAGTGGTCGAACATTTAGGAATGATGTTAAGTTGTTAAAGCGAGAGATACCAGCGCTCGGACGTTGGAGGAAACCTTCAAACTTAGTTCTATCATACGCCTGAACATCATTGATAAAATATACGGGGATAAATGGCGTTTCTCTGGCGAAAATTTCTTGGATTTCCATGATCATCTCGCGACGCACTTCTGGATCTAACTCAACAGCCTGTGCATCGATTAAGGCATCGACCTCGTCGTTCATCCAATTGGATAAATTACTCCCACCTGCGTTGGCTCCAGCACGATCGGAGTGCAAAACTTGAGTTAGGAACCAGTTGGGATCAATACGTTCATCCGTCACACCAGATCCGGTTGAGGTAAAAGTGCCACAATCGCGTTCGACACTACAATTCTGAATCCAAGTATTGGCTTCAATTGGTTGCACATCAACCGTAATACCTAATCTTTCAAATTCGTCAGGGATTTGACGCCACCATTCTTCATAAGATGCAAACGAGAGCTGAGAAACAACTAGTGGCGGTACGAGTGGCCCATGTTCTTCATCTTGAGCCGTTGATGTAGCTAATACACCCAATAAACTGCTGATAAGAATCACTAGAGGGAAAATCCGTATTACTCGTCGTAGATTAACAGGGTACTTTGATACTAAAAACATACAACTTACCTCCCTTTATATTCATGAACAAAATACATGCTTTGTCATATGGGCTAAACTTGATGTTTTACTTATTTATTTCGCATTCGATTCATCATCGTCTGCAAGGAATTGATCATATCGAAATGTTCGTTTGATGGCTTTGAGCACATGACTGGATGATACATGGCGAATCCCCTCAATTTTCGCCATTTTTTGAGTAAAAAAATGAAACATTTCTTCTTCATTAGTAAAAGCAGATACCATCATCAAGTCGTAAAGCCCTGTGGTATAGCTGATATAGGTCACCTCCGAAAATTCTGCCAGTGCATTGCAAATCGCCGTAATCTTGTCAAGATCAACCTCCAGACCTGAGATAAGTTGATGACGGTGACCTATCTTCCAAGGATTTACAATCGCTACAATTTTCAAGACATCTTGATCAATGAGCCGTTGAATGCGATTGCGAACTGTACCATCCGAAACATTTAATTTTCGCGCAATTGCAGTATTGGTCTGGGATGCATCTTCCATCAAATATGCTAGAAGTTTTTTGTCAAAATCATCTAAAGTAATCACTATTTATGAGTCCTACCCTTTTTCCTACTCAATATTGGGTAATTAGCACAACGAATATCATTGTCGGAACACTGGATACTCTGGTAGCGCGATTGTGTTTTTCTCAAACTTTATAACTTCAGCAGAATAACAACAAAATACGATTTTGTCAAAAAATTGTCCAATTTAATACGAAATCCGTATAATTCAACGTATAAAATTACAGATTACGCAAAAAATTATCTCGTAAATACGTGGCGGTGCCCTATTTATGGGAGACAAATTGCTCTAGTTGATAAGCGAATTGAACTTATTTTTCTTAACCCTTCTGATTAGTCGTCACTTTTAAGGATAATTTGTTAAAACACAAAACGACCGGCTTCACATCAGGCAATTTCAATATATATATGTAGATGGGACAGGACTTGTAAACTATCTTCAAAATGGATAGCAAGTTAGTCCAATTCTGAACAGTAGCAGTCTAGTGATATTATCTGGATGTCACCGTCGAGGATAATGATGATCCAGATGAGATTGACAACAACTACACAGCCAAAGTGTTGTTCCAGCTTCAGCCGTTCGCATTGCGGGACATCAGTTGGGCGCTTAACGAATCATACCGACTAAATCTGAGTTCCAGGTGATGTGGTGTGGTTTTCGGTGCACACAAACACCGCGCACCCGGAGAGCGCTCCATGCCCGTCGCTCCCGATGATGCTATAGGATAAGAGCTTCTGTGATTACCGCAAGAAGCTCTTTTCTGCATGACCTATAATATGTGTATCGCGAGTTCGACATTTCATAATCGCAATTCATGTCACGAAAAAATGTGAACACTTGCCAACAGAGACTGTGACTTATAATCAGGGTAAGATTCTGTGTGGCACCACGCGATTGAAGGACTTCCAGTAGATGAACGCTTCGGCATACATCGCCCCACACTGCATCCCACGATAAGCGCTTTGAATACCGATCATTCGCATCATCGGGTTTTGTTCTACTGAAGGCATCTCAAAGTCTGGATCATAGACATCGGGCATCATCTGACTGACATGCTTACTCAACATTTTTGCTTTTGTGTCAAAAAAGTCGGAAATGTCCACCCATTCTTCGGGGATAAAGCTCAATCCCAGTACGCCATCCATAAAGGTAATAGGGCATGGTTGGCGATAGGGTTCAAGGTCTGAATGTGGATAATTACGCACGCGTGCCAGCTGTGCCGCATCAAGTACCATTTCATGCGTATAGCGATGATCGGGATGATAATCATCTTTCGGGTGTGTGATGATAATATCCGGTTGTGCTTTGCGAATCACATTTACGAATTTCGCAGTATAGTCATCGGTCGGTTTTAACCCGCCATCAGGGATGCCCATCCACATAAGTTCAGCACCAATAACATCGGCAGATGCCTGCGACTCCTTATGTCGTACTGCGGCTATTTCATCGGGATTACCGCGTGGTCTGCCTCGTCCATCAGTGACAACACACATAAAGATGTTGTCGCCACGCGAAGCCGCTTTCGCTAACGTGCCACCACATTGCACCTCAATATCGTCGCCATGAGCACCAATTGCTAAAATGTTCATACTTACGAATTCTCCTCAGTGATTGCGCTTACCTGTTGCGCTAATTTAGTCTCTGAATGTGCTAAATATTTTAACCGCGTCTCGTAATTGTCCTGATCCTGCGCGATTTTTTTCTCAACACCATCCAATACATCTGCCGTAGCCTGAGCAGAAACACCACCCGTAACAATGCGTTTATCAACAAAAGCTTGCGGATCAAGCGCAGTTTTTAGGGTTTCATCGGATAGGATGACTTCATGCCCGATACGTTCAAGAGAGACTTCGCGCATAATTTCAGGCGTGAGTTGTGTCGGTTGAAGTTGATTCTCTAAGGCATAGGTGACCATACCAGATACCACACTGTGTGCCTGACGAAATGGTAAATTTGCCTCCCGCACCAAAGTGTCGGCGAGTTCCGTGACGGTGGTGAACCCATCAATTGTGCGCTCACGCAGATGATTAACGTTGACATGTAAAGTTTCTATCACTGCGATGTAGAGTTGCAGTATTTCATGCGATGTTTCCAGTCCACCAAAAATGAATGGGAAAATTTCATCTTCAATATCCTGCGTATCGCCAAATGGAATATTATGGCATTGAAGAACGATCCCTTGTGCACGTGCAATCATCCGGCTTATTCTGGCGCGGATGTGTTCCAATACAACTGGATTGCGCTTTTGAGGCATGATGGAGCTGATTTGTATGAAACTGTCATCGATACGTATCGCGCCACTTTCCTGCGTTGCCCAGAACAACATATCACGCGTAAAGCGCGACAGATTTGTGCCTATACTATTCAGCACATTCGCCACATCTGTCAGGTTATCTGAAGAAGCGATACTGTCATAACTGCTTGCTATGACGCTGTCAAAACCGAGTAAATCCGCGCTGAGTTGACGATCAATTGGAAATCCCGTGCCGGTCAGCGCCGCCGCACCTAACGGGCTTTGATTGTTGGTATCATAGGCGAAGAACAAACGCCCCATGTCCCGTTCTAAGCAAGACAAAATTCCTGCGATATAGTGCGCCATTGTGCTGGGTTGGGCGGGTTGCGTGTGCGTATAGCCGGGCATAAGGGTGCCTAGATGCTTCCGCGCAAAATCTAAAAATGTTTTTCTAAATGTCAGCAAATCGTTCATTGATTGAAGCATCAACGGGCGGAGCGCGAGGCGTGTTAACGCATAACCAAGGTCATTACGACTGCGCGCTAATTGCAAGTTTCCGCCATAATTTGCGCCGATCAATTGAATGATTTTGTTCTCCATCGCGAAGAATAGGTCTTCTACTCCGGATTCATAACCCAACTTTTCCAGCCCATCCGCCTCAATTTCTTGCAACGCTTCTAAAAGTGCTTTAGCGTTTTCGTGTGTGATGATGTCGCATTGATACAACATTACCGCATGGGTCTTATTTGCCGCGATCATCGGCACATAGTAGTAAGTCTCCGCATCCTTGAAGAAAGGCTGTAAGACATATTTTTCGTACAATGGATGCGGAAAACTTTTTGCTGTGTCTGACATCGCTACCCCTTCAATCCGGTGAGCGCAATACCTTCGATAATATACCGTTGGAAAACGATGACGATAATCAACAACGGGAGTACCGATAACGACGCACCCGTCATGATGAGATTCCATTCCGACCCCGCTTCGCCTGAGAAAAATTGCAAACCGACAGGTAAAGTCATCATTTCTTGTTGAGACGTGATAATCAGGGGCCAAATGAAGGCATTCCAATTGCCGAGGAAGTTGAAGATGCACAGTGCGCCGATTGCAGGTAAGCTCAACGGAACGGCTATACGCCAGAACAACCCGAATTCACTGACTCCGTCAATACGGGCGGCATCAAGGAGTTCATCAGGTACACCCTGCATAAATTGTCGCATCAAAAAGATACCCGCGGCGGTAATAACACCGGGGAACGCAATCCCCCAATAGGTATCGATCCATGATGACCCAATGATGGGATCAGCCGACATGATAAACCAAGGAATGAGGAGCATTTCGGTTGGCACCATCAACGAACTCAAAAAGACGATAAATATGATGCGTTTACCGGGGAACTGATACTTTGCGAACACATACCCTGCAAGTGAGTCAAAGAACGCGACACTCACGGTAGAAATCACTGCAACGATCAGCGAATTGATATACCAGCGAGGCAGTTCGGTCTGTGTCAGTACATGTTCGTAGTTTGCTAATGTCGGATCTTCGGGCATAAAACGTAACACCAGAATCTCTTCAAATGGTTTGAACGATGTTGAAATCATCCATATGAATGGCACGATCATCGTTATGCCCAGTAGTGTGAGCACCAGATACGATCCGAAGCGGTACCAGTATCCATCCCTACGCTTTGATGTACGCCGTTCAGGGCTTTTACTCTTGAATACATCAGTTTCAATTACAGTCATAAGATGCACCAACCTAATCTATGCGGCGGGTTGTCAGCCGTAGCTGAACAATCGTGATTACCAGAATGATGACGAATAGCGCAACAGTTAGCGTTGAAGCATATCCCATACTGTTGCTATCAAAAGCCTCTCGTACGACGCGCAACACAACAGTTGTTGTGGAGTTTAATGGTCCACCACTGCCCTGTTGGCTCATCGCATAAACCGGTGCAAACATCCGTAAAAAGGCGATTGATTGCAAAACAACAAGATAAACAATGCTCGGATTCAACAATGGAAAAGTGATAAATCTGAAGCTCTGCCATCGACTCGCACCATCAATTTCTGCGGCTTCGTAATAGGTACGCGGGATTTGTTTAAGACCAGCTAGAAAAATGATGACCGCAAAGCCCAGCCCTTGCCACACCACAACCGCTGTGATCGACCACAGCGCCTGGTCAGGGCTACGCAAAAAGGGCTGTGTTGGCAAAGAGAATGCCTCCAACATCGTGTTGATGAATCCCTGCCTTTCGAACAATATTCGAAACACCCACGATATAGCGATAGTAGAGGTGACAAAGGGTAGGAAGAACAATACTCTGTACACATTACTCATAAAACGGATTTCATTAAGCATAAGCGCGATGCCTAATGAGAGAACGAGCTGTAGTGGCATACCAACAGCAATGTATTTTGCGGTGTTTTCAAACGCACGCCGTGTTGCAGATCGTTCTTTACCTAATTCTTCTCCGAGTTCCTCGTAATTCTCAAATCCCAAATACTCTTGCTCTTCTGCCAGAGGATCCCAGTCATACAGGCTCATCTGAAATGCAAAGAAAGTGGGATAAATGCGAATATACATGAAGAAAATTATGGGAATCGCTAAAAATATGTATGCCCAAATGATCTTCTTTTTCGCCAGTGTTAGCTTAAACATAGATCACCATTGAATCCGAAATTTACAGAAGGTGGGACTTAGTGCACAAGCGTTGAGTCAATATGACAAATAAGGCGACTCATTGAGCCGCCCTAAGTCATTCATTGTATAGTACTCGGAAGTTTAACGATCTTCCCAGAAATCATCTAACAGATCTTGTTCCAGCGCGGCAACTTCCTGGAGCGCATCGCATGGATCAACACCACTTAGACGCACAAGATCAAAGGCATCAATCATGTGCTGACGTTGTTGGCTTTCATCGGCGAAGAACGTAGCGTGTGAGTAGCTCAGACCTGCGATGAACGGACCTAATTCGGGGTCTTCTAGCAGTTCAGGGTTACTAGCCGCTTCGATTTGTGCTGGCAGTTCGCCAACTTGCTCTACCCAGAGTGTACCAGCTTCCGGTGAAGTGATGAATTCGAGGAAACGGGAAGCGGCTTCCATACGTGCTTCGTCTTCTGCCGCACGACGGGTGATACCATGTGTCCAATAAGAACCATAAGTGTGGCGTTCGCCGTTAGGACCAATCGGTAATTCAGCAATGCCGAAGTTCAGGTCTTCATTGTTACGTGCGGCGGCTAAACGGAATGAACCGTCAATGTGAAGGGCGGAAAGTCCGGCAACAAATGCCGAATTCGCGTTTTCAGCACCACCAACACCCTCACTAGTACCAGTGAGTAAATCGGTTTCGAACTGGGTTAACCATGCAAAGGCTTCGCAACCTTCATCGCTATTCCAGAGGACTTCCGTGTAATCTTCATTATAAGGAACACCACCATATTGACGAAGCAGAACTTCGCGGAACCAATGATGTGATTGACCAGTCATTTCTACCGCAAAACCATTGGTGGTAAGATTATCAAGGCTTGGGTCACCATCATATTCCACGGTTGCTTGCGCGATTTCGACGAATTCCTCGAGCGTTTCTGGCGGGGAATCATATCCAGCGGCTTCCAGCAGATCAACATTGTAGAACATGGCAAGAGAGCGTACAGCGGTCGGCACGGCATAGTATTCGCCTTCAAATGATGCAGAACCGCTTACCATTGGTACGAAGTTCTCGTTGATGTACTCTTCTGTGAAGGGTTCCGGCAGTGGCACCAGATATCCAGCATCAACAAATGCCGGCATCCACCCATAAAATAACGTCACGACATCAGGACCAACACCACCGGCAACTGATGTTGCCAATTCTGTGCGGAAGTTATCATAAGCAATATCACTATTGTGGGTGACGCGCACATCAGGATTTTCTGCTTCAAACTGCTCAATGAGCATGTTCATCGCTTCTTGGCGTGCATCGAAGAAATATTGCCAATACTCGATTTCGATGACATCATCCTGTGCTACCACTTGGATACCCATCATCATAATCAGCAATGCACCCAAAATAGCTAAAACTCTGCGTTTCATGGATTAAACTCCTTAGGCTAAATATGGTTGAAGAATGTACTGTGCAGTTTGTACCAAGTGAAGTGTAACTACTTAATCTCCAATTAACAAACTTTTGTTATTTCCATTACGATCGGTGTAAGTTAATTTTGAATAATCGTGCGGCATTTGCACCAAAAATCATCTGTACCTGCTCATCGTTCATATTTAACTCGTAGCAATCACGTAATTGGTCGCGTAAATAGGGTTCTGCGAAACCTCGTGGGAAGTAACTGGAATCTGTGCCAAAGATAAT
>DAOTXB010000527.1:0-3219 GCA_034435575.1 Anaerolineae bacterium | reverse complement strand
CGGGCAAATGAGGAGACAATCGGCGCAATATTTTGCTGGATGATCTGTTGAATTTCATTTTGAGAAATTTGCCCCGGTGGTAGGGATTGCACACGCCGGATCAATGCCCCCACCCGTCCATCGCGCAAGCCATCGGTTGAACCTGTCTTGACGAACGTATTCAAATCGGCGCGCAGTTGTGCATCGGGAATCCAACGACTCACGCCTTTACCCACAATCTCCCGCGCAATGCGTATGCGTTCCTCACGCCCAATATTCATAAATTATCACTCCGCTGTAATCACCATCACGATATGCATTCTATTATAGTGCTTTCACGCGATCATAGATCAATAGGAGAAACTTCTCTCATTTGATGATTCTTAGCACCATAATACAAAAGACACGACATGATGCCGTGTCTCCCAAAATGCAATAATTCATATCGGCGCAAGCGACATGCCCGCACAGTGTATCAATGCGTCGGAATATCTTCCGGACTGATGATGCCCTCGGTAGTGCCACGCTGAATCGCCAACTTGACCTCACCAATCGCACGGGTAACTTCAATCTCACGCGGGCAAGCGGGGGTACAGTTATAAATGGTACGGCAACGCCACACACCATTCGGCTCCGCCAGAATATCAAGGCGTTCTTGTGACCCTTGATCGCGCGTATCAAAGATGAAACGGTGCGCTTGAACAATCGCCGCGGGTCCATAATACTTACCATTCGACCAGAAGGATGGGCAAGAGGTGGTACACGCCGCACACAAAATACAGTTGGTCGTATCATCGAAAATGGCACGATCTTCCGGTGATTGCAAGCGTTCGCGTCCATCTGCTGGAACCGGATCATCGTTGACGAAGAACGGCATCACTTCGCGGTAATGTGCGAAAAATGGTTCCATATCTACGATTAAATCTTTGATAACCGGCAAACCAAGAATCGGCTCAATCTGAATAGTGCCAGATTCTCCTTTGACAAAGTTCTTCGCCAGCGTTTTACACGCCAGCGCATTGCGTCCGTTAATACGCATAGCATCCGAGCCACAAATCCCGCTAGAGCAAGAACGACGGAAGGACAATGTACCATCCTGTTCCCATTTTACGCGATGCAATAGCTCAAGGATGCGATCAGTATCTTCTACATCCTGCAATGTGAATTCTTCCCAATATGCCTTATCTTTACCCGCCATATCGGGGTTCTTCCGCCGAATTTTAAAGGTAACTTCCATAAGAAATGAAATCTCCTGTAAACGTCTTAAATCTGATCTGTGTTGAGAAGTGCATCCAACAGCCTGTTACAGATGCCTCCCGTATGATCTGTGGGCGGATATAATCATCCGCCCGTACAGACTCAACATTGCTTTGTGATTTAGTACACACGTTTCTTCGGCAAGAAACGATCATCCTCATCTGCGAGTGAGGTATCTACCTTCTTATCAAAGTCCAGTTCATAAACCGGTGCATCAGTTGGATAGGCTTCGTCGTTGCGGCGATAGATCAATGTGTGTGTCATCCACTTTTCATCATCGCGTTCTTTGAAGTCCTCACGGCTATGTGCGCCCCGACTCTCGGTACGGCATAGCGCACTTTGTGCGGTGACATCAGCGAGGTCGAGCAAGCACCCTAGCTCCCATGCTTCCATCAGGTCGGTGTTGAACTTGTGTCCATCATCATCGAATTTGAGGTCGTTGGTATATTTATCACGCAATTCCTGAATATCCACGACTGCCCGTGTCATGTTCGCTTCTTCGCGAAACACACCCACATTCGCCATCATGGTTTCTTGCATCTTCTGACGGATTTCGTAGGGACGGGTGTTGCCATTGCTCTTGGTATCACGCAGGCGCTTGAATTCAGACATAATCTCACCTGCCGGATCACTTGGGAGCGGCACAAAATCGGCATGTTTCACATAATCCGCGATCTTCTTGCCCCCACGTCGCCCAAACACAACCAGATCGACCAGCGAATTCGTACCAAGGCGGTTCGCACCGTGGCAACTTACACAGGCAACCTCTCCGGCGGCATATAAGCCCGGCATCGGTGTCCAGTTCGCGTCAATTACGACTTCACCATCGACGTTGGTCGGTATACCACCCATCGCATAGTGTGCGGTTGGTTGTACCGGCATCGGCTCGGTCAACGGGTCAACACCAACATATGTCCGACAGGTATCCAGCGTTTCCGCTAGTTTGCTCTCTACATAATGGTTATCTATGCGCTGAGATTCACCCGCTTCTGCTATATAGCGATTGACGGTTTCAGGGCGAATATCCAGATGGACATAATTACGCCCATTGATGCCCTTACCATCGCGGATTTCAAGATAGATCGCACGGCTGACCACATCACGGCTAGCGAGGTCTTTTACGCTCGGAGCATAACGCTCCATGAAGCGTTCGCCATGACGGTTGAGCAACACACCACCTTCACCGCGAATACCTTCTGTCAGCAACACACCCAGACCATATAATCCGGTGGGGTGGAACTGAAAGAATTCCATATCCTGCATCGGCACACCACGGCGTAACGGGATCGCCGCACCATCACCAGTGAGGCTATGCGCGTTACTGGTCACCTGCCACACACGTCCCCAGCCACCCGTTGCGAACAGAGTCGCTTTGGAATGGAAAACGTGGAATTCGCCCGTGCCCAGTTCAATGGCGATACACCCAACAACCGCACCATCGTTCACGATCATATCTACGACGTGGAATTCATCGAAGAAATTGACTTCGTTCTTGATGCACTGTTGATATAGGGTCTGCAAAATCATATGTCCGGTACGGTCAGCAGAGTGACACGCACGGCGCACTAACGATTCACCAAAATTCGCGGTATGACCACCAAAGCGTCGCTGAGAGATTCGCCCTTCTGAGGTACGATCAAACGGTAAGCCCATATGTTCCAGCTCAACAATCGCTTCAATTGCATTTTCCGCGAGTACCAGCGCCGCATCTTGATCTGCCAGATAATCGCCACCTTTAATGGTGTCATAAGCATGCCAGATTGGCTTATCTTCTTCAATGTTCCCGAGTGCCGCGCCAATACCGCCCAACGCCGCCCCGGTATGACTACGTGTGGGGTAGAGCTTACTCACGACGGCGACATTTGCCCCGCCCTGGCTCGCGTAAAGTGCCGCCATTAAACCGGCACCACCCGCCCCAACAATGACTGCATCAAACTGATGAGTTTTCACTTCCAATACTCCTTAAACCTGTTGTTTTACGTT
>DAOTXB010000526.1:0-7112 GCA_034435575.1 Anaerolineae bacterium | reverse complement strand
CCCGAAGGACTAGACCGCCTTGCCGGAGCACTGGACGAGGAAACGCACGACGAGATCGTAGATTCCATCCTGACGATGCTTGACGATGCGGATCTGTCGGCGTTGGACGACACCTACTATTTTAACGCTGTTGCAACGGGTGCCGAAGGTATTAACAGAGGAGACGCGGTAACACTGGCTGAGTGTCAGTTCTTTGAGACGTTTCTGACCGGTCAACTGACCCGGAATGATAACGGAATCGCCATGACTATAACTGGAACAGAAGACAGTTCAGTATTTGACCTCACCCCAGATGACGATGCAAGTTTTACGTATTTTGAAACATATGAATACGGTACCAATGAGTTCCGTGTCTATGTGGGCGCACCGCCGCGGCTGGAATGGAGGATTATTGAAGATAATACTGATGTTACATGTTATTTCGATCTCGTCGAAGTGAGTGAAAGTGGCTGAACTTCTATATAACAGGTAGGTGCTGGTCATGTTTCCTAGCATCTACCCACTATCTACCCACTCTAAAGCCTGCCTACTCAACACACAACATCAAACCTACATACGGCATCCTCACCCGCCGTTCGCCCTACGTGTTACTGACGAGTTGCATTGTTGAAACATGTCCTTACGCTTAATTTGCCAATCTACTGATACAATTTCTTTATAATTTACGTTTATCATGGCTAAGTTTATTGGATTAGCGTTATTATCGTAGCCGTTACTAAGTTCATAATGGTCGCGTGATCATGTGTGCGCTATCACCGATCATGCGTAAGCCATTATTGAGCACTGCATCAGTCATTCACATCAGATGGCTTATGCACTGCACACCTAAGCATTTTATCGAAGGTTTATACCCATAAAGAAAGGGCGCGAATGAGCACCACACCTTTTATCGAACGCTCGGTTGGACGCTCGTCAATCATTCTTATTGTGTTTTCAGTACTTATAGTGTTACTTGCAAGTTGTGGCGGTGATTCCGGAGGTGATGATGGCGATTCAGTCGATCCGTCTGTATCCCCCACACCTGAATTAACTGATGTTGATATCGACGGTGGACCGGGTGTGCTGGTCTGGGTGGGCGATGGACGCGCGCCCGGCGATCAATCACTCAACACGCCGGGGGAATTAGCCATTATCGAACCGGATGGCGATTATCATATGATTATGAATTTACGCGCCGGTACAAATCGGGTCTATGCCTGTGGCGAACAGGCGACTTCGCGTGATTATCGCTATTTTGCTTTTTATGTCGGCAACGATCACGGGTCATTGTATCTCGCGGATGGTGACGAACACCTGTATGAGGTGGATCGTATCGACGCATTAGGGTGTATTGGCGGTAACGCCTTGCAATTCAGCCCGGATAGCACGCGCTTCGCGTATATTGACTTTGCAGACAATGCGCAGACCGATCCCGTAGCACAGGGGATTATGTTTGTGCGTGAAACCGATGATGATCAGAATGAATTATTCACCTTTGATAATGTTGCCGCCTTCGATATTGCTGATACACAGGTTGCCTATGTTGGTGTGTTCAGCGATTATACGGAAGCCGCGCTCACGATCTGGGAAGATGGCGATACTGACGAGATCGGCACATTTTTCGCGGACGATGGCTGTACCTTCACCGGCGCACAGGTAGCGCTGATGGGCGGTAGTGGTGTGTCGATTTTGCTTGGGGAACGCTGTAATGGTTCTGGCACACAATGGTCAATTTACACCGGCGATGTCACAGGTGGTGGCGTGGCGCGGGTGCTCAGTGGTGATGCTACCGGATCATTTTTCAGTGAATCACGGACAGCGTCATTGTTTGCATCCCCCGAAGGCGAGGTGATTACCTATGCCATCCCGAACGGAATTGCCCGTAATCTTGTCAATATTCGCACCACCACCATCACTGATCCCGACGCAGGCGATGATATTGCAGAAAGCGCCATTATGCCTCGCTTGACCTCACGGTTATATAATCCAGACGATCAATCGTTGCCGGTTGTCTCGCCGGATGGACGTTGGGTCACGATTGTCAGTAATTCAGTGAATAATGATGTCGCGGTCAATATCTTCGACTTGCTCAATCCAGATAACCCGCCCCTGATCTTAAACCCCATCGCGCGGGGTGACATTATCTCATCGGTTGCCTACACGCCGGATAGTAGTTTACTGTTGTTTGTGGGTGGTGGCACAGATGGTGAAGACAACTCGCTCTTCTCCGTTGAACTTGAATCAGCAGAAGACAGCCGCTTAGAGCGTGGACGCTATGATAATGTCGTGCTAGCCGCAGATGGGCTGTTCGCCGTAATCGCCGAATGGCGCGTGGTGACTGACCCGCGTGAACCGTCGTATTTGAATCTTGTCATGATGGATTTAGTTGATACTGACAATGTGGACACACTGTTTGAAGGTGCGGAAATTGTTGATGACACTGTAACCAACCAACGCTTCATTTATCCGTTGGGCTGGCGGGGTTAATAAGGGCGATCTGACAGGTCGCACCACACAATAAATCGTATTTGAAGGGCATGAAACGATGCCCTTTTTGTTTATCGTTTCCTTTTGATGGTGTGGAAGACAACGTTTGTTCTCCGCCAAATTCACGATCTCCCAAACTGTTGATTGACCATTAGAGTCCAAATTGGTACACTTGGTATATACCATGTGTTTTCTGTCCCTTTCTGACCTTCAAAAACCTCTAAAAGCAAGTTATGATAAGATACTCATATGGTGACCCAAAACATAATACATGCGATAAAGCAGATATTTGGAGCGCAAACTCATGTTAGATGCACCCGATTTATCGATCACACTGGATCGCGACGGTGAAGAACCAATCTATAGGCAACTGATCCGGCATATTCGTGTACAGATCGAAAGCGGGGATTTATCCGCAGGGACACGCCTCCCTGCTAGTCGTGATCTTGCCCGTCAGTTGAGCATTAGCCGGATTAGTGTGGTGAATGCCTATGCAGAATTGCGTTCGGAAGGGTTTTTGAGCGCCCATGCCGGACGAGGCACATTCGTTGCAAAAGATAATCAAGGCATGAACGGCATCCACACCAACGACAATGGCGATAATGGCGGGTCACAACCGATTGACGACCTTGGTCCAAATCGCTCTCTGCGCGACATGATGCGGATGGGACGTAAACCGGGTGTGATTAGCTTCGCGGGTGGATCACCACCGCCGGAATTCGTGCCGTTGAACGCGATTAAACTTGCGATCAACACTGTGGTGGAGCGTGACGGAGTGCGGGCTTTCGGTTATGAAATGCCAGAAGGATTTGGACCATTACGCAATGCTGTGCGCGATTATGTGAGTGCGCTGGGGATTAATTGTAGCCCTTCTGATGTGCTGATTACCGGTGGTACGCAACAGGGGCTTGACCTTGTCATTCAAGCCTTATTAAGTGAGGGGGACACGATTGTTACCGAAAACCCGACCTATATCGGCATGATCGACATTGCGCGCACCCGTCGCGTGAACATACACGGTATCAAGAGTGATGAAGACGGCATCCGTTTGGATTGTCTGGAAAATTATGTGATGGAGAACAAACCGAAACTTATCTACGTCATGCCCTCCTTCCAGAATCCGACGGGTCATGTAATGCCCTTACATCGTCGCCGTCAATTGCTCAATTTAGCCAATGATTATGGGATTACGGTACTGGAAGATGGGATTTATCATGAATTTCGCTTTGAAGGCGATCCTCATCCCCCCCTCAAAGCGCTCGACGAGTATGGCGTTGTTATCCATGCCAGTGGATTTACCAAAATGCTGGCACCGGGGATGCGAATCGGTTATGTAATCGCCAATTCGCGCTATTATCAGCGCTTGGTCTATGTGAAACGCACCGCAGATATTTCGACATCCGGTTTGAACCAGCGTGTGTTACATATGATGTTGGAGCGTGGCACCCTTTCCGGTCAGTTGGCACGCAACAATAGCGAATTATTGCGTCGCCGTGATGTTGCCCTTGCCGCCGCCAAACGCTTTTTACCACCCGGCACCCGCGTCAACATGCCACAGGGCGGGATCACGCTCTGGGCAGAATTACCCCATAGCGGACCGACTGCGGCTGAACTTTATATCTCCGCTGTACATGCAGGTGTGGCTTATGCCATTGGTAATGTCTTCTATACCAATAACGGGGGAGCATACAAAATACGGCTGAACTTTGGCGCAAATACCAATGATCAAATTGAAGAGGGCTTCCGGCGGTTAGGGCGTGCCTGGCGCGAATTGGTCTATGATTACGCTGATATGGAAAAATCGCACTTGCTATAAACCGCATCGGCACAATTTCTGCGACGTGGGTGTTGGGTTTCCATCATCCACGTCGTCATGATATGAGATTCACTCTCCATCAATTGCCCAATAAGATCACGAAATTGTAACAATTTGGTATGTATTTCGTATGCAATGTATAGATTTGTTACAAAAGGTTGTTTTTCAGTTGAAAAATAGTAGGTGGACTGCGTAAAATAGGGACACTTAAATCTTAGAGATGTGTGAGAGCATGAAAAAAATACGTTTCTTCCCATTCATTATGGTCGGCATTTTTTTGCTGCTAACTTTTCAACCTATTTTCGCGTTTGAAATCCCACCGGCTGGTAGCGTAGCCTTTATTCAAACTAGTGGTCCTAACGCAGGACTGAATATCGGCGATTTTTATACCAATGTGGCTGGGGCAAATACAAATCATGAAATTCAGCTGTATGTGCCCTGCACATGGAACCCGGTGTTGCCGATTACGGTTGCCCTCTTCGACCCGGAATCTTCTGCGGGTGGTGCCGCAATTGATGAAGTGAGAGGTGCAGCCGATTCAACGACATTCGCGCTAAATGCGCCGGGTGGTGCCACTGTAGGACCTATTCTCTTCAATAGCGCGGCTACGAATGACCTATGGGTGGAATTGGCAACATTTGACATCACCAATCCGACGTTTGGCTGTGGTGAGTATACAATTACAACGACAGCCAGCGATGATGATGATAATGCGTGGCGCTTTAAAGCGAATCATGATCCAGATTGTACGGTATCGCCGGGTACATGCTCTGTAATCGGCGCGGCGAGTTCAACATTGATGGATAACGGCAATGAAAACGATGATGCTGATGGCGTGGTCGGAAGTGGTGACGAATTGTTTACCAGTTTCACTCGTTTGAGCCTGCAACATTCTGCTAACGGATGCGTTCCATTCTTCTTCTTCGTTGATGGTAGCCAGCCCACAATCGCCCTTAATAATTTTGACATGGATAATAGCCAGACCGTTACCTATAATCCACCTACGGGATCACAGCATCTGGCTGGAACAGCAGGTACTTTATCAACAAATAGCACCTGGAATAATTCTGCTAATGCGACACGTGTTGGTGATACATTTGCAATTGCACAACAGGATGTGGGCTGGTGGAATGCAGAAATCTGTGTGGGCACTAATAATCAGTATATCTTTGAAGGACAGGAAAACGAACCATTGTTCTTCGACCAACCACCATTCCCTGCAATGACAATTGCCAAAGATAATGGTGTGACGCAAGTCTCCGGTAATGGTGAACAGGTGACGTATACCATTAACTATGCCAATACGAACCCGATTGGTGCGCCCAATTTTGGGGGTGCGGCGCTGAACGCTACGATTGTTGATACCTTACCCGCGGGTGCAACCTTTGTCGGGTGTAGTAATGCCTGTGCATTTAATGCAGGAGCGGGCACCGCTACATGGAATATTGGCACCGTGCCAGCACCGCCCAATGCTGGAAATTCCGGCTCGGTGACGTTGACGGTTAACCTTCCACCGGCGGCGGCAGGGTCTACGCACACCAATAACGTCAGCCTTGATTTCACGGATATTGTCGGTCTTGATTATCCTGCAGTCACTGCATCAGATGTGGACAATGTGGTGGGTGGTACGGGTAACACAGGTAATACAGGTAACACAGGTAATACGGGCAACACAGTCGGGAATGCACAAACTGCAACTGCTAATTTGGACGGATTAACGATCCGTAAATCCGTGACACCGCCATTTGCACAACCCGGCGATAGTGTGAGCTATAGCATTGTGGTTACTAACACAGGCACAGCAACCGCCTCCAATGTCAGCATCACGGATACGTTACCTGCGAGCATTACGCCGATTTCTGCGACATCACCAAGTGGCACAACGGCGATTAGTGGGCAACAGGTCACGCTCTCCGGTGCGACGGTTAATGTCGGTGAAAGCATCACCATCACCGTTAATGCTAGCATCAGCGCGACTGCATCATCCCCGTTTGTACTGGTCAACGAAGCCTGCTTTACGGGCACATCTCAGTGTGCACAGGCAACGGTGTTGAGCGTGAGCACATTGCCACAAACGGGTGAGTCACCCTATAGCCCATTGCGCTATTTGTTATTCGGGATGATCTTTAGCATCATCATGAGTGGGAGCTATGAATTAGTGTTCCGCCCGCGCAAAAGCTAACGGTTTATCCTGTTCGGATACCTCGTTTTAACTTATGATTTGAAGGCACATCGTTCGGGTGTGCCTTTTTCATTGTCATAAACTATGTATTGAGACTCTATGACTACTGTCATTCAACTTGATAACGTTACCAAACACTATGGCACCCTGCGCGCCGTTGATCAGGTATCATTGACCGCCGAGGATGGCGAAATTCTGGTGTTGCTCGGCGCGAGTGGATGTGGCAAGACCACCACGTTACGCTTACTCGCTGGTCTGGAACAACCGGATACAGGTAGCATCTTCCTCAACGGGGGTGAAGTCGCCGGTAAAAAATGGGTACCGCCCGAAGATCGACAAATCGGGATGGTGTTTCAGGATTATGCACTGTTCCCCCATTTGAGTGTGCAAGCGAATGTCGCCTTTCCGTTGAACAAGCTACCGAATGCGGTACGCAAAACACGCATCAAAGAATTATTGCAACTCGTCGGGTTGGAGCATTTAGGGGAGCGTTATCCGCATGAGCTTTCCGGTGGGCAACAACAGCGTGTGGCACTTGCCCGCGCCCTCGCGCCTAATCCATCAGTGATTTTGCTTGATGAGCCATTCTCTAACCTTGATGCCGCGCTCCGCAAACAAATGCGCGAAGATGTTCATAAGATCATCAAA
>DAOTXB010000525.1:0-13085 GCA_034435575.1 Anaerolineae bacterium | reverse complement strand
AAGCATCTTAATGAGCCTATACCGGCACTGTCTCAGGTCCATATGATTGGCAACCCAGCCCTTGATATGGTCATTTATAAAACAATGGCAAAATTACCCGAAGAACGATACCAGCTCGCGAATGAAATTATTCCCGATCTTAAATTGGCGCTCTCTGGGAACATGCCCCAAGACATGCCAGAAAACTTCACCCAGCAATTCACGGTACAGTTATCAACAACCCAGCTAAAAAACTATACAGCATCGCCAATTGTCGATCAGACACCTGCATTTTCAACAAATACGGTACCAACCTCCCGTTCACATAACTCACCACTAGGCATTCTCGCAGTCGGTCTAGCGATTATTGCCGCGTTTTTGTTCATTGGGTTGGTAAGTCAACAGACGAACTCTGAATCATCCGCAGAGGAAAACAACAATACTCTGTCCCAAACAAACGGCATTGCTGAGAGTATGACTGATGGCGAAGGCGTGGACAGCATGACTGGCGTGGTGTATTTCAATAGCACGTTCAACGCAGAAGATGCGTTTGCAGAATACTGGAACCTTGAGGACCTACCCAGTGTGACGCGTGAAATCACAGATGATGGATTTTATCGCATTGACAATCAATTATCTGATCGTGCAGTTCCTACAATTTTTACAATCGGTGAAGGCTATACGGATGCATCAATACAATTAACGGGCAGATTAGAAGATACCAGCACCGGTGTCAGCGCTTTTGGCATTATATTCCGGTATGTTGATGAAAATAATTACAATGTGTTCGCAATCGATGGCATCGGACGGTATAGCATCTGGACAAGAGAAGCGGGCAACTGGCGCGAATTACGCAATGTTGATGGTAGTAACTGGACAGCGGACGATAATGTTTTTCCTGTGGGCGAACAAAACACACTTATCGTAGAGATTGACGGCAATCAAATAAACGGTTATATCAATAGTCAACTTGTCACAACAGTTGTAGATGACACATTCATGTCGGGTCAGGTGGGTATCTATGTGGCGACACCACCCAATGGCAGAGCCAATGTTCTGGTCGACAACTATCAGGTATCTGAAGCGGATTTCCCATTTGCGAATTCTATGACCGGTAACCCGGAAGAAAACGGTCCAAATCTTGACCTGAGCGGGAACTAAAACCGCGCTTGCACCACTGCAATCCATAACGGGCATAAGCAGGCTACAGCGATGAAAGTAATCACCATCAAAGCAATGGTCACAGGGTCAAAAATACTTGAGGATTCTCGATCAGATTGCGTATGATATGCTGGCGGTGGGACATAGGCACCACTATCGCCCTGTTGCCCAGCCCCACTAAAATTTGCTCGCGGAATCTGTCGTGAATCACCCGACATCTGCCCGGATTGCTGTGACTGCGGCGTGTTCGAACTTGACGGCGCATTCGGTGCGGGATTATATCGCATCGTCTGGGATGCTTCCGGCGTGTTGGCAGAATTAGGTCGCCTGCCCTGCGGAGGAGACGGAATCACCATCGGATCTTGTCCGGGTTGCGTTGGCAAGGAAGATGGACGCGGGGGCATAGGGCGAGAATCACCCCGTTGTGGTGGTGGGATTGTTCCCGGTGCCATCGTACCCTGACGAGACCGATCCTGATAACTCTTTAACACATTCCCAAGTTGATCCGCATTATTATAACGAGCATGTGGGTCTTTGCTCATCACCTTTTGGATAATCCGAGCGAGGCTTTCCGGTACAGCAGGATTAAATTCTGTCACAGAGGGAATTGGCTCTCGAATATGTGCCATTGCCAATTCTTGCTGATTCGCACCAAGATATGGCAATCGTCCGGTCAACATCTCAAACAATACAATGCCGATGGAGTATACATCCGAAGCCGCCGTTGGTTTTTCGCCCTGTGCCTGCTCCGGTGCAAAGTAATGTGGACTTCCCCATACAACCGATTGACGCTGTGCAGGTTGTGTGTCGCTCAACGCTTGTGCGATACCAAAGTCGGTAATTTTGACAATATCACCGTCCGCCAACAATGCATTTTGGGGCTTTACATCCGCATGTACAATCTGAGCGCGGTGTGCATATCCCAAACCACCACAAATCTGAATCCCAAGATTCACTGCACGATCCACGCCAAGCGCACCATGCGAGCGAATTGTCTTTTTCAGATCTTGCCCCTCAATAAACTCCATCACAATATAGTGCATCGGTCCCTGACTACCCACATCATGGACAGTCACAATATTGGGATGTTGTAAATTAGCGATACTCCGTGCTTCGTTCTTAAAACGCGCAACAAAGGTATCATCAGCGGTCAAACTAGGACGCAATACTTTAACCGCGACAGTACGCCCAAGCGCCTCATCGCGAGCTTTATAGATGACCGCCATACCCCCGGCACCTTGTTGGGCGGTTAAACGATAACGATTATTCAGGAGCGCATCTGCGGACATAAGCTCAATCTCTCCGGTCGGTTAACATCAAACATTGTACAACGGCTCACGGACGAGTCAACGGGTCAGACAGGCGACGATATTCCAATTGTGCGCTCCGATCCGTTAAACTTGCAATATAATCCGCTACAATCCGATGTACAGGTAAATCAGGTAATTGTTTTTGAAGATCTGTTGGCAACTGGCGCGGTTCAGAAACATAGCTGGTAAATAAAGCATTTACAAACCACTCTGCCCGTTTTGCCATCCGTATTACGCGATAATGAAAATACATATTCTCGCGCAAAAAATGTTTTAATGCGTGATTATACTCTCGCATCTTATCGCTATGTGCAACCAACAATTGATGATGTTGTTGAACTTCAGCACATGATTGCGGATTTAGGGCTTGTATTCGTTTGATCGATTCCTGCAACACATCATCCACTTGCATACCAATTTGTTCACGAATAAAGCGATGTCTCGTCACTTCATCCATAACACCATCACGCCAGTTCAAGCGCTCCACTAATTCGCGCCAAATCTCCAGTTTTTTTAGTTGTTCCGGCACAATCAATCCCGACAAAATGCCATCATCAAGATCATGTGCATTATAAGCCAATTCATCGGCAATATTTGCAATCTGAGCCTCTAAGCTACCATGAAGCGTCTCATCAAAGCCAGCAACACTACTCAGATCGTAAGCAGTTTCATGTTTTGCGATACCTTCCAGGGTTTCGTATGTCAAATTCAACCCTTGCCACTTCGGGTAACGACGTTCTAATTCTGTCACCACACGATAGCTCTGATGATTATGGTTAAAGCCTCCGTAATCTTCCATCAACTGATTGAGGCTATCCTCCCCGGCGTGTCCAAAGGGTGGATGCCCAAGATCATGAGCAAGACAAATGACCTCAACAAGGTCTTCATTGACCGCCAAAGCACGCGCCAATGTGCGCCCAATCTGCGCGACTTCGAGAGTATGAGTTAAACGCGTACGATAATAATCTCCTGAATCATTTACAAAAACTTGCGTTTTGTATTCCAAGCGACGAAAAGCCGCGCTATGCACCACCCGATCACGATCGCGCTGAAAACGCGTGCGATACCCTGGTTCCCCCTCATGATGTTGCCGACCCTTACTATTACGGCTCAGGGTAGCATAAGGTGCAAGTGTCTCAACTTCTTTTTGCTCAAGAAACTGACGATCAACAAACATACATATCTTCTCCTGCCTTGTGTCCATTGTACAGGGATGACCGATATTGTGCCTTAATCCATTCACGGGAATTCACAGTCGAATATGGTATAATTGCCATATTGTAAGCAATACCGACAATGTTGAAATGGTCGGAGGATTATAAACCTATGGATATTAATCAAGTCGCCAAGATGATTGAATGGTTAGACGAAGAACGGCGACGGGATAAGTCAACGATTGCCACGTTAGAAGAACGCTTAGCACAACAACAAGATTCGATGGATACACTCCAGCGTCGTCTCAATTCCCTTGAGTCAGATCAAACCGTGATCAAAAATGATTATGTGCCAAGCGCACAGAGCAATGACGTGCTTGAACAAGCCCGTGCGGAGATGCGCCAACTGATTGAACAATCAGAAACCAAACGTCTAAACGCAGAACGCGAAGCAGAAAGACGTGCCGAACTCGAACGTCAAAATATTGAACGTCCGGTGCGTGAACTCTCCGAAAAGATGACTAAGATCGAACGTCAGACGACTGAGATGCCTGCCCTGCAACTAGAGCGTGACCGCATAACATCGTCCGTCACCACCCTACAACAACGGGTTGATGACCTGTATAAACGCCTAGAAGAACCAGATCGCCGTTTATCCTTCCTCGAAGAACAACGTCGTCAAGATGCACGTCGTATTTCAGAGATTGAGACCGAACAACCGGAACTCCAGAAACAACTCGACAGTGTGCGTCCAAAAATGACCCTGCTAGAAGAACTCGCGCTAAAAAACGAACGCCGTGTGCAAGAAGTTCAAAATGGCGACAGAGATCGGCGTGACCAAATTCAACAATTTATCGATCAACAAACCCTTCAAATGCAACAACGTGATCAACAGATTGAACAACTTCTAGAGCGCTTCGGCGAACACGATAGCTTGATGGAGCGGAACATTGAGCGCTTTGAAACATGGGCAGAAGCTTACCGTAACATGAAGCAAATTATTGATGACTTCCATCGCATCGGCGAACGTTTGGAACGACGCATCAACGAAGTAGCAGAAGCACAACGCTTAAGTGAAGATCGCTTCCGGCAAGAATGGAACGATTGGCGCTCTGATGACCAGAAACGATGGAAACAATTTACAACCTCCAGCGATGATGTCTGGCGTAACCACGACAAAGAATTCGAACGGTATGTACAGCGTATTGACGATATTC
Organism: Anaerolineae bacterium; assembly: GCA_034435575.1. Taxonomy (GTDB): domain Bacteria; phylum Chloroflexota; class Anaerolineae; order Aggregatilineales; family Phototrophicaceae; genus JAVJSU01. Next base: position 8,264 of record DAOTXB010000525.1, on the reverse strand, counting down.
AGGGAAATATCCAACCGCTGAAAGACAGTATTGCGCGCATCTGGCAACTAGAACGTGAACGCGCCGCCCTATACCGTGACCGCTATCAGGCTATGCTTCACGAATTCGACAAAGGCGAGACATCGATTGCCGTATCACCCACATCTACATCCACCGTACCCGCAGTAAACACAAATGAGGGCAATGGTTCTTCATCGACGACCTCGAATGGTACGGCTGGGAATGGAAACACCTAATTTATGCGGGTAATCGGAACTGCCGGACACGTTGACCACGGTAAATCCACACTTATTAAACGCCTGACAGGGATAGACCCTGATAGGTTAGCAGAAGAAAAAGCACGCGAAATGACGATTGATCTCGGTTTCGCGTGGTTCAGTTTACCTAACGATGAAATTGTTGGCGTAGTAGATGTACCCGGTCACCGTGATTTTATAGAAAATATGCTGGCTGGTATTGGCGGAATCGACGCTGTATTACTCATCATCGCCGCTGACGAAGGCGTGATGCCGCAAACCCGTGAACATCTGGCTATTCTTGATCTTATTGGCGTGGAACGTGGCATTGTCGTGCTAACCAAAATAGATATGGTTGATGACCCGGAATGGTTAGACCTCATCGAATTAGACGTTCAGGATGTCCTGCAAGGCACAAGCCTACATGATGCGCCAATTTTACGGGTCTCAGCTCACAATAATCATGGCATTGACATACTTCTAAACACACTAGCAGACCTACTCAACGATACACCCACCCGTAAAGACATCGCCCAACCCCGGTTACCGATAGATCGCGTGTTTGTATTGAGTGGATTTGGCACCGTCGTCACAGGAACACTGTTAGATGGCACGTTACACGTTGGTCAGGAGGTTGAACTCCAACCAACCGGATACACTGCGCGCATCAGAGGATTGCAAAGTTACAAGCAAAAAGTAGACATCGCCTACCCCGGTAGTCGTGTTGCGGTTAACCTTGCCGGCATTGACAAAGACGAAATTTCGCGCGGAAATGTACTTACACAACCACAACAACTTCACCCATCACAATTGATAGACGTGCTTTTTAATCACCTACCTGATGCAAATCGCCCCCTCAAGCACAATGCAGAAGTTAAGTTTTTCACGGGAACATCAGAAACCACCGCCCGTGTGCGCCTGTTAGATGACGATGTGCTCAAAGTTGGTGAGGGAGGTTGGATACAACTTCGTCTTTCGCATCCAATTGTTGTAGCACGCGGTGATCGTTTTATTGTACGTTATCCATCTCCCGCACAGACAATCGGTGGCGGTGTAGTCGTAGACCCACATCCTGCACGTCGTTGGAAGCGTTTTCAGCAAAACGTGATCACCCGCTTACAAACTCAGCTTGAAGGCACGCCTGCCGAACGCCTCGCACAGCTTGCAGACGCACCTACACCAATAAAACGGGTAAATCTATTACAGGCAAGCGGGTACGGTCAAGCCGAATTTAACGATGCGCTCAACGAAGCACTCGCTAATGGCATGATCGTTGAAATTGGTAATCACGGTGTTCTCGCCACACAACGATATCGCGCAATTATCAATACAATCCACACCCTAATGAATGAGTATCATCACAATTTTCCACTTCGGCTAGGTATCCAACGTGAAGAAGTACGCAGTCGCTTAAGCTTAAAAAATAGTGTCTTTTCCGCGCTCATTGAAAAAGAGATGGATATTATTGCAGAAGCCAATTTACTGCACCTGAGCACGCACAAAATACAATTTAACGACAAACAACAAAACCGCATCAATATGCTTTTCGCTAAAATCGAAGAAGCACCATTCACCCCGCCATCTTACTCCGATGCACAGGATGTCACCGGTAAAGATGTGCTCAATGCGCTAATTGATCTCGGAAAAATCGTGCAAGTTCAGCCGGAGATTATCTTCAGCAGATCTACTTTTGATGAAATTCTCGATGGTGTGCTTCACTTAATCGACACACATGGTGCCGTAACCGCAAAAATGGTTCGCGATCACTTCGACACCTCTCGTAAATATGCGATTGGTCTATTGGAATTTTTGGATGCTTCTGGAATCACAAAACGTGTTGGTGACGAACGTATTCGCGGGAAAAACGCACCTGTGTAGCATAATAATTTACAACTTTTTTCTAATCTACGCGTATAAATTTTGGATGAGTGATCGCCCTCGACAGGTCGAAACACCGGATGGCATTATTCTATGGATGAGATTCAAATTGATTGAGAATGTTAATCTAACGACACACCTAGACGCATAGCCACCTGCGGATCAAAGATCGGGTATTTACGCTCTCTGGGTAGGGTCAAATTGTCATAGGGCGGTTTTGCCTGTTGCCTTTGTGTAACGACCATCTCAGTAATGTCAACAATATCAATAATCCAGCCTCCAGATGCGTAATGCATCGCCGTTTTACCGCCTAATCCGATCTGTATTGCACGCCTCTCCAACCGCACATCGTCAGGTGTATAGTCCGGGTCCCACTGCACCCGCACTGCTGAGGATTTCATCTGTGCCGCCCATTGTGCTTCATGCGTATGTAATTTCGGATGATATGTCGTCAGTATCGCTTTACGCAGAATAGCATCAAACCCAACGCGATCTAACCGAATTGCAAGAATACGTTCCTGATTAAGTTTTGTCGCCCAGCCACTACGATGCATCATCCACAAGAAACCGGGCTTAATCCATGTCATCCGACGGATATTAAAGCCGGGCGCATTCGCAAATTCACCCTCTTCCACGGCAAATGTTGCAATCTCCGGGCAATATGCCTGATACACGATCACACTATCATCATCATATTGAGCAAGAATATAGTTACCGCATTCGGGCAATAATGTTTCTCGCGTAATATATAATTCCGTATGCAACGTCATCAGCACATACACTCACTCATTCGATAGGCTTTTCCGGTATCGCGGGCATAACGTGTGCTGTTTCAACCGTATCAAGTTGATCGTCGGTAACACGACGAATATTCGCACCCAGCGCATTGAGTTTCTCTTCCACGCGCTCATACCCGCGATCAATCTGACGGACATTAGCAATACGCGATTCACCTTTAGCAGAAAGCGCCGCCAACAATAGCGCCATACCAGCACGAATATCTGGACTGGAGATAAACGGTGCAGGTTTTAAGACACTCGGTCCCTGCACCAGCGCCCGATGTGGATCACATAATGTGATACGTGCGCCCATACGGACAAGTTTATCCGTAAAAAACAGACGACTTTCATACATCCAATCATGGAACATCACCGCACCAGCGCTCTGTGTCGCCACAACCATAGCGATGCTCATCAAATCTGGCGGAAAACCGGGCCAAAATTGCGCCTTAATGCGCGGGATACGATTGCCAATATCAGGCACAATTGTTAACGGTTGCGAAGACGACACAATAATATCTTCGCCCTCCACGTTCCATCCCACACCCAACCGTTCAAAGATCAGCGCAATCATACTTAGATGTTTTGGATCAGCATTCTTAATGCGAATCTCGCCACCTGTCATCACCGCCACACCGATAAAACTACCGACTTCCATAAAATCCGCACCAACACGCGCTTCACAACCTGTGAGCTTCTGTACACCTTCAATTGTCAGACGATTTGATCCGATGCCATCGATCTTCGCACCCATACTGACCAGCATATTACACAAATCCTGCACATGCGGTTCGCCAGCAGAATTTTGAATGACAGTTGTGCCACGAGCAAACACCGCCGCCATAAGCGTATTTTCAGTGCCGGTCACGCTTGCTTCTCGCAGCAAAATATTAGCACCTTGCATCGTATCCACCCGCATATCAAAAAGCCCACGCGCACGTTCATACGTCACCGTAACCCCCAACTGACGTAATGCTTCAATATGCGTATCAAGTCGACGCTCACCGATAAAATCACCACCGGGAACAGGGATTAACGCTTTCCCAAACCGTGCCAACAATGGTCCGGCAAAGACAAAACTTGCCCGCGTTTTTCGGGCATGCTCAATATCAAACTTTTCAGGATCAACACTTTCCGTATGAACACGAAGCGTGTTTGGCGCAATCCATTCAATTGTAGCTCCCATACCACGCAATAAATCAATCGTGACTTGTACATCAGCAATATCTGGTGCGTTATGCAAAATTACCGGTTCATCGGTCAACAAACACGCCGGTAACATCTTCAGAATCGCATTTTTATTGCCGCCAACAGTAACTTCACCGTTTAACGGATGACCGCCCTCAATGATAAATTGTTGCATAGCGCATCCTTACTTAAATTTATGTATATCGTTATCACCATGCCATTAGCACATTATCGCCGATGTTCACGTCATAACGTTGTGCCGCATTGCCTTGATTTACGGCTAATTCAAGATAACCGTCACTTCCAATCAGGACAAGGGTATCATCCTGAGAGACAGTCGCATAATTCGGCTGGATAGTCTCAAAATGATGTGATTTTATCGTTACACTTACCCGCGCAGAGATTGACACTTCCTGAATTTCCGTACTAAATGACGAACTAAGCAGTAAACTATTTGCGTCTTGCCATTTCAATTCACCAATGCTTGTGATGACATTACCAAAGTGATCGATATGGATCACCTCTCCCTCAATTTGTCGTTCAGTGATTACCAATCTTGGTGCGGAGAGCTTGTTCAAACTTGCAAGAGACTCACCTAATTCGCTCATTGGCACATTCTTATGAAGATATGCCGCCGCCGGAGCAAAGATGTCACGACCATGAAATGTATTACTGACAGCTACGAGCTGGAATTCCGCCTTACTTAAATGCACAATTTGCGGGGCTTCATCTATTTGAGCCAGAGCATAACTTAGTACCCCGTTATCTGGCGCGATAAAATAGTATCCACCTGCTTTCACAGCAATTGGCTTACGTGTTGACCCCACACCCGGATCAATCACGACGAGAAAGACAGTGCCCACAGGAAAATATGAGTAAGCATTTTTAAGTGCAACCGCCGCTTGTTTTATTCGCTGTGGCTGAATAGCATGCGTAATATCAACAAATGAAGCTGTTGGATCAATGCGGGACATTACGCCCTTCATCACACCGACATACGTATCCTGTGTGCCAAAATCAGTCATTAGCGCAATCATATATCGTTCTGCCCTTGTCATTAATTATAGAGACACGAACTGTCTCGCCTCTATACAAACATTACAACAAACATATTAGAGCACAGTCGGTGAAGTTCTGTTTTTGTACAATAAGTCGTATTCTACCATCATTATGATAATGAGGTTCACCACCCCCAAAAACACATTGATAATGATAGCGTTTACTTTCAATATTTAATCAACATTTACAAATCCTAACCACATAATAAGAACCTTTGTGCTATGCTTACTTAGGCTATATGTAGCAAAAACTGAGAGTAAATAGCCAGAATCAAAAATTTACCGCCATATTCGGCAACAATATGGTACTTGTTGCCACCGTTTCCCGCCGTCATCTCCCCTCAAAGCTATACCTGTCGCCGATTTTATTTTTTAGTGGCGGCAACAAATTGGTAGATTTTGGTCATGCACACAAATGTTTCAGATTATATAATAGAAGCATCAAAATAAACGAGGCGCACAGTGTTCAGGAATCAGTAAGCCTATGGGTGAGCTTTCTAACAGTGTTCAGGAATTTGTAGATAAACAGCCCGTGTTTAATCAACGCAGAAAGATAATGCTACCAATTCTACGGGGAATTATGCACTCGTTGTGCAATGTAACCGTAACCGGACTAGAATACATACCGCACAGCGGTCCGACAGTGATTATTTCCAATCACATGTCATTTTTCGACCCGGGAATTGGCACTGCGGTCAGCACAGAACGTTATGTGGTTTGCATGTCCAAAGCAGAAGCAATTAAGAATCCGTTAGTCCGTTTTATTGTGGCATTATGGGGTAATTATTACATCAAACGTGGTGTCGTTGATAGACAAGCACTCATGAGCACAATTGAGCTAATTAAGAGCGGTCAACTGTTATGGATTGCACCGGAAGGCACACGTAATTCGGCGTTAAGTAATCCCAAAGATGGCGTTGCATATATCGCTACAAAAGCAAATGCCACTGTTGTACCTATGTCAGTCATCGGCGTGGGTAATATTGGCAAGAACATTCGTCGTTTGCGACGCACCCCAGTCTATGTTAACTTTGGCGAACCGTTTCGCTTTACAAGTGGTCGTATGAAACGAATCACCCGGGAGATTCGTACACGCATGATGCATGAAGCCATGTATCGGATTGCGCGAACGATCCCGGATAAGTTTGAGGCATTTCGTGGCGAGTATCGTGATTTTTCAAACGCAACAACCCAAACACTCGAATTTACTAATCAGCCGGAAATTATGGCTAGATCGTCATTAAATATAGCGTCAACAGTTTAGGAAGCGTAAATATTTTATAATATAAAATCGCTTTATCCTGCCTTTAACAACACAGTTTTCGGAAACATTTTGGATTTAAAACGAATTTATTATGTGATAATAGATAACATAAGCATTAACAAATTCAGAGTAAAATTATGTTCGCCAATACACTCACAAAAACTATGAATGAACTAAAAACAAAAATCTTAATTGTTGATGATGTGCCCGCCAATGTAGAACTTCTTCAGGCAATTTTTGAGCAAGACGGGTACGAAATTTTTACTGCACCGGGCGGTGCCTCTGCCCTGCGCTTAGTACAGACCATCACACCAGACATCATCTTGATGGATGTTCATATGCCAGATCATGACGGATACGAAGTGTGTGAGCAGATAAAGACAAATGAAGCACTCGCAGACATTCCAGTCATTTTCCTGAGCGCCATGGATAAAGTCATCAATAAAGTGCGCGCTTTCCAAGCTGGTGGCGTTGACTACATAACCAAGCCGTTTGAAGTCGCAGAAGTGCTTGCCCGCGTCAAAACACAACTTGCGATCTATAATCAACGTCGTGAAATAGAAGCCTTGCGAGAGAAAGATCAACGCTATGCAAAAGCATTATCAAATTTTATTCAAGAAACCATGAAACACGCTTCTCATGACCTACGAAATCCACTCAGCGGGATCAATATTGCCGTTCATCTATTAGAAGCACACGGAACATTGGACGATGAAAAAGGCAAACAATACATACAAAACATCAGGCACGATGTTAAACGGATCACTAAACTCATTGAAGAACTCATCACAGTGTCTGACTTAGATGAGGATAACTTCACGGATTAAAACTAAACGGTCTAGCCATATCTGTCTCTATGAATAGACCGTCAAAATCCTAAGCCTTTGTCTCCGCAGAAACTGCCGTCTGCTTGCCTCGTGGTTTCGTAAAAAATGCCATTATCGGATCAAGGAATCGTAACGAAATGGGACCAATGATTGCCATCAATAGCACGTATGCGGCGGCAAATGGGGCAAGGTCTGGCGCTATAACACCAGCTGATGCGGCTAAACCAGCAATCACAATCGAGAATTCACCACGAATAGTCAAGAGCGTTCCGGCACGTACTTGACCACGAATTGAAACACCGAGCCGTCGAGCCGCATACATTCCGGTAATCATTTTCGTTACCGCAGTCACCACACCAAGACCCAATGCCATTAACATAACTGGCGGTAATGCACTCGGGCTAATCTGTAATCCGAAAAACACAAAAAACACAGCCGCGAACATATCGCGCACAGGCTCAATGATGTGATGGGCACGCTCACTCAACTGACGTGAAAATGCAATACCCACTAAAAACGCGCCAACCGCGCCAGAAACCTGAAAGTTTTGCGCCACTCCCCCAACGAGTAAGACAAAACCGAGCGCAAATAGCAGAATAATCTCGTCCGAGTGATCTACAAGCAACTTACTCACCCGTTCACCGAGGAGCAAAGCACCGCTAGCAATTACGACAACCGTTACACCAGCAATACCTAAGGACACAACCGCAGTAGAAATATCATCACCAATCAACAATACTGTCATCAATGGCAAGTAAATCGCCATGACAAGGTCTTCAAACACGAGAATCGAAAGTACCGCCGGAGAACTCCGGTTCCCGAGCCAACCAAGATCACTGAGCAACTTAGAAATGATACCGGATGACGAAATATAGGTGACACCACCCAGTAACATCGCCACCACCAAATCCCATTCAAGCAGTAGACCGAGAACAAAACCCGGTGTAAAGTTCAATACGATGTCTAATACGCCCGCCCGAAAGCCCGTTCGTAAGCTCGCCCCTAATTCCGGTGCCGTATATTCAAGACCGCGC
>DAOTXB010000524.1:0-3278 GCA_034435575.1 Anaerolineae bacterium | reverse complement strand
GCGATTTGTGGTGCCGCCATCGCTTCCAGATAGCCTTTTTCGTCGGTAATTTCTTCAATACCCATCGAAATCACACGGACACCCATCGCCGAGACATCATCCGAGGCGAGGTCTTGCACGCGTTGTACAAAGTCATCACGGTCACGGTGAATTGTTTCGACGGTCATTTGACCGACAATCGCGCGGAAGTTCGCACTCAGCGTCTCTTCGATCACCTGTTTCACTTGATCGCGTGTTTTATCGAGGAACGCACGGGCGGCAGTTTGTAATGCGCCGTGTTCGCTATCAATTTGTACCTGTGCCACCCAATCCAATTGAATGGGGACACCACTCACGGTATAAACTTCATCTTTTTCAGTCTTAATCGTAATAATTGTCAGATCAAGCGTTTTATACGTTTCCAAAATCGGGATCACGAACACGCCGCCATTCGTAATCATACGCGGGGTCTTACGCCCATAAATCACCATCACTTCGTTCGGTGGCACCCGATGATATTGGCGTGAAAGAAACACCCCAATCGCTACAATCACGACAAATCCCACTAAAGGAATCGCCAGAGCCGCGACATTATCCATATTGCTTTACCCTTTCACTTAACAATTATTCGATATTATCGACGTGTATCACTATCTTCGCTTATTGCTTCTTCACGCGCAAGAAACGCCCGTTTACGTCCAGAATCAAGACCATGTCGCCCCGTTTGAGCGATTCACCGTCCACTTCTTGCACAGGATATTTCAGAATTTGCTCGTCCTCTACGATGACCTCGCCCGTTTTGCCCGCCGCGCTGTCGATGGTTACACGGGCAGTTTTGCCAATCATAGAATCAATAGAATATACGGCTGTCGACTCCTGTGCATAGACATATTTCATCACTACAGCGACACCCCGCGCCAACAACCAGCCAAACGCGAACGCCAATAAAAGCATGGGCAATACGTTCCAGCCAGAAACCGAACCGGTTAAACCGACTGCGCCGAAACCTGCGAGGAAAGCGGCGATGACACTGCATCCAAGACCTGTCGCTTCTCCGCCACCATCACTAATGCCGAAGACTGAATCTAAGCCGACACTTTCCATCGCACCGTCTACGCCAAAATCAAGTGCCTCGCCCAACCCGCCGAAAATCATCATCAGAAGATACAGCAAGCCAAAGAGCATAATCCCACCGAAAACAATTTCCATAAGGTCATCCTTTTACTACCATTTAATTGACTTTAAGCGCTGATACTTTCATTATAATTGGTTGGATATGCGCTCTTGCCCCCCAGACATTGGGGGTGCGTGTCAATTTATCCTCCGGCAAATATCAAACTTTTCACCCGCTGTTTACGAAAATATGTGCTAAAATTCCCTTACTATTCGAGGCATACAACAAAGGGTGTGTAGACCAATGGCTGACAATTTTCGTGAAGATGTTAAGGGCACGCTAGACAAACTTGTGCTGGATATGCCCGGCGTAATCGTGGGAAAAGCGTTCGGCTACCCGGCGTATAAGGTGCGGGGCAAAGTCTTCGCATTTGTGGGTGGAGATGGCATTGCGATCAAGTTACCGGAGAAAACTGTGCAAGACCTTATCGATACCCATGATTTCGCCGTGCCATTTTCACCAGCAGAAGGCATCGTCTGGAAACAATGGGTGTCCATTGCTCACGATGATGCGAACGATTACCGCGAACGCATTGATCTGATCGAAGATGCGGTGCAATTTGTCGGTGAAAACGCATGAGCGCCACCCGCACCCTCTTCACCGGATTACGCTTACGTTGCCCGAATTGCGAACAGGGCAAAATCAGCAACGGATTATTCCAGTTCAACCACACCTGCGCCGTTTGTGGCGTGCGCTTTGAGCGCAAATCAGGCGAATCGGCTGGTGCGAGTATCATCTGGTTGTCGATTCTGCCGATCCCAGCCTTAGTGCTTTACTTCATCATGCAAGCGATTAACCCTGACTTGCCCTTCGCCGTGTTGATGGGCGTGCCGTTAGTTTTCCTGCTTATTATGAGCATTGCCGGCTATCGTCATGCACGCGGGGTATGGATCGCCGTCGTTCATCTTACAGATGGTCTGAAAACAGATGCACAATTACAGGATGAGGCACAAACGCCCTAATCTTAGAGTTGTCCGCGTAAATGTCGCAGACACGGTATAATCGCCTGCAACGCAATAGACTTTATTACAAAGATGAGGAACCCTATGACCAAGTACATCGGTGTTTTAACCTCCGGCGGAGACACACCCGGACTGAATGCCGCCATTCGTGGAGTTGGTAAGGCGGGACTAAATACTTATGATATGCAGATTATCGGCTTCCGAGATGGCTTTCGGGGTATGATGGAAAATCGTACCGTGCGCCTGAACGGGGCGGCGCTCTCCGGCATTTTGACCGTAGGTGGGACAATTTTAGGCACCAGCCGCGATAAGCCGCATAAAATGCCCATCGGCGGCAAAAAACTGGATATGACCGATGCGATGGTTGATACTTATGAAAAACATCATCTGGACGCGCTGGTGTGTTTGGGCGGTGGGGGCACGGCGAAAAATGCTTATCGCCTACATCAAAAAGGGTTGAACGTCATCACCTTACCCAAAACGATTGATAACGATGTCGCCATGACAGACATTACCTTCGGGTACGATACCGCGCTCATCATCGCCACAGAAGCGATTGATCGCCTCCACAGCACGGCGCATAGCCATCATCGTATTATCGTGGTGGAAATTATGGGACATAACACCGGTTGGTTAGCGGTTGGTGCGGGTGTTGCCGGTGGCGCAGACGTGATTCTTATCCCGGAAATTCCGTATAATATTGACAAAGTAGCAGAAGCGATCACGCAACGCAGTCGTGGCGGTAAGCATTTTAGCATTGTCGCGGTGAGTGAAGGGGCGATGTCTGCGGATCTCGCAAAACGATTACATCAGCGCGAGGCAAAACTGGAAAAACTCAAAGCGGTTGAGGACAAAGAAGCCCGTAAAAAAAGTAAGCCACAGCGCAAAAAGCTCAAAGCTCAGATCGAAGAGATTGAGAAAGAACGAAGCAACAGCACCCATTCGTTAACACGCGAACTCGAAGCGCGTACAGGGCTTGAATCCCGTGTGACGATTTTGGGGCATGTCCAACGTGGTGGCACACCGTCTCCAGCAGATCGCCTGCTAGCGACTCGACTGGGAACGGGCTGTGCCAAGCTCATCAATGATGGGGTTTACGGGGTAATGGTCGCGGCACGGGGCGAAGGTGTGGAGGCAGTACCATTGGAGCAAGTTGTCGGTAA
>DAOTXB010000523.1:0-10564 GCA_034435575.1 Anaerolineae bacterium | reverse complement strand
TACCGTAGCCAAGTGGTTGAAGGCGTAGCGATTTTCAACATTCCACCTGAACACACACAGTTCCTCGGTTATGTCGCGCTGATCGCCACTGCGGGCGAGGTACATGGCGAGACAAGTCTCATCCTCATCAATGATGAATCCGCCTAATTTGTGCTAGTCCGTCATACTTTAGATCGGTTTGCGCGTTGGGATGCCCGGACTACGTGGGTAGCCTTTTGGTGTAGGATCGGTCTTTTCTATGACTACCAATTGATGTGTGCTCTCAACATCCGGTAACCTTACGCCTTCGATGCGTGAGAGTTTGCCACCGAGTATCTTCAAGGCACGTTTGGCATCATCTGCCTCTTGCTGTGCCGTGTCCCCTTTCATGGCGATGCACCGTCCACCAACCCGCGCCAACGGCAACATATATTCGACTAATCCCGGCAATCTTGCCACCGCCCGCGCCAATACCACATCATATTTTGCGCGATGGTGCGAGATGTGACCGGCTTCCTCCGCCCGCGCTTTTAGAGTACGCACATTGCTCAGACCGAGTGTTTTTATGACATGATCGAGAAAGGTAATTTTCTTTCCAGTTGAGTCGATGAGTGTCACGCGGGTTTGTGGAAAAGCAATCGCAAGGGGCAAACCGGGGAAGCCCGCGCCTGTACCAATATCAACGATAAATGCGCCATCTTGGAAGGTGTTGACGGTCACCACTGAGAGCGAATCAAGAAAATGGCGTACCCGAATCCCATCAGGATCGATAATCGCTGTCAGGTTAATTTTCTCATTCCAGGCAATCAACTCACGGGCATACGTCGCAAATTGTTCAATCTGCGTATCGGTCAGAGATAAGTCGAATAGGTCATTTGCCTGTTGGCGCAAGGTTTCGCTCATGAGTGGATGCCTCATCACATGCAGGATACGGTTGAATCCTACCACATATAGACACAATTTTAGAGATGCCCGCTTAGGGGATATTCTGCCCACCGATAATTGGGTCAAGTAGAAGCAAAAACAGGGACTCACTAATGCAAGTCCCTGTCGGTTATTAAATGATGAGTGGTTACACCTCTTCTGCGAGGCTACCTTCTTCGGTGGTTTCCATATTGAGTGTGTCGTCTTCTTCGTTGACTGTGATGCGAACCACACTGCCGAGGTTGAATTCACCGGACAGAATACCGTCCGAGAGCGTATCTTCTACCTCGTTCTGGATCACACGGCGCAACGGACGCGCACCGTATTCAGGATCATAACCCTCTTTCGCCAGCCATACCCGTGCTTCTTCGGTGACATCGAGCGAAATCGCGTGTTCGATCAGGCGTTCGCCAACCTTCTTAAGCTCAAGGTCAACAATCTGCTTAATCTCTTCCTGAGACAGTGACCGGAACACAATTGACGCATCCACACGATTTAAGAATTCTGGACGGAAGGCGCGACGCAACTGATCCATCACGTTCTTACGCATCTCATCGTAGGTTTCTTTGTCGGTAATGCTTTCGTCGACGGGCACATTGAAGCCGAGGGTTGTCCCACGTTTGATGGTGTCTGCACCGACATTACTGGTCATGACGATGATCGAATTACGGAAGTCCACACGGCGACCACGCGCATCGGTCAGTGTGCCTTCTTCCATCACCTGAAGCAACATATTAAATGCTTCGGGGTGTGCTTTTTCGATTTCGTCGAACACGACAATGCTGTACGGGCGACGGCGAATAGCTTCGGTCAGTTGACCGGCATCTTCATAACCGACATATCCCGGAGGCGCACCGACAAGACGGGCGACACTGTGGCGTTCCATAAATTCGCTCATGTCCAGTTGGACGAGTGCTTCTTCGCTACCAAACAGGAATTCGGCGAGTGTTTTGGTTAATTCTGACTTACCGACACCTGTCGGACCGAGGAACATAAACGACCCAATCGGGCGACGCGGATCTTTAAGACCGGCGCGGGCGCGGCGTACTGCTTTCGCAATCGCCACAATCGCCTCATTTTGCCCGACAATGCGCTTGTGCATGGCATCTTCCATGTTCACGAGGCGTTCGGTTTCTTCCGTTGCCATCCGCATCACAGGGATACCCGTCCACATAGCGACCACTTCGGCAATATCTTCACCGACAAGGCGCGGTTGGTTGGTTTCTTCGTTCCAGTTCGCCTTAAGTTCGTCGAGTGTTGCTTGTAAGCTCTCACTCTGGCGTACCAGGCTATCACGACGTTCGTCGTCCTTCTCTTCTTCCGCATCCAACAATTCGATCTCGTCCTTAACTTCGGCGAGGTCAAGCTCTGCACGGCGTACTTGAGCCGCTTCTGGACTCTTGTACATCCGCAGACGGGCGGCGGCTTCGTCAATCAGGTCGATTGCCTTATCGGGCAAGAAACGATCCGGCACATAGCGTGCGGAAAGGTTCGATGCCTGCTCAATGGCTTCGTCTGTAATTTCGACGTTGTGGTGTTCTTGATAAGGTTCTTTAATACCCTGCAAAATTTCGATGGTTTCTTCGATTGAAGGTTCTTCCACCAGAATTTGCTGGAAACGACGTTCCAACGCGGCATCACTCTCAATATGCTTACGATATTCGTCGAGGGTGGTCGCGCCGATGCACTGAAGTTCCCCACGAGAAAGCGCAGGCTTCAAAATATTGGCGGCATCCACACTGCTTCCGGCAGAACCGGCACCGACCAGCATATGCACCTCATCAATAAAGAGGATGGCATCAGATGTCTTGAGTTCTTCGATGACTCGCTTCAGGCGTTCTTCAAACTGCCCGCGATACATCGTACCGGCGACCAATGACCCGACATCTAACTGCAACACGCGCTTATCCAGCAGGAGTTTGGGCGTGTCTCCGTTGATGATGCGTTGTGCCAAGCCTTCAACGATGGCGGTTTTACCGACACCCGGCTCACCGATCAACGCGGGGTTGTTCTTACGACGGCGGGAGAGCACTTGAATGACGCGCTCAATTTCTGTTTCGCGCCCCACGACGGGGTCTAGCTTTTCCTCAGTCGCCAGTGCGGTCAAGTCCGTTGCAAGTTGGTCAACAAGCGGGGTCTTTTCCTGGCTCCGGCGCGAGGAAGGGCGTGGACGCTCTTCTTTGCTCTGGTTAGACTGCATCGGGCTTTCCTGGAGCACACGGCGTGTCTGCCGGCGTACTTCTTCCGGGCTGACACCAAGACGCTTCAATACGTCGATGGCAACACCTTCAGATTGACGCACCAGACCAAGCAGTAAATGCTCTGTTCCGATGTAGTGATGCCCCATACGTCGTGCTTCGTCTACTGCCAATTCCAGCACTTTCTTTGTCCCGGGGGACAGGTCAAGCTGAACCGGTGTAGTGCGGGTGGACGCACGGGTTAAACGTTCGACTAATTCTTCTACACGGCTTTGCTCCAAACCGAGATCACGCAGGACGCGCCCGGCAACACCGCCTTCTTCGCGCATAAGCCCGAGTAAGAGATGTTCGGTGCCAATGTAGTTATGTTGTAGGCGTTCCGCCTCTTCCTGTGCGAGGCTTAGTACACGCCGCGCCCTCTGGGTGAACCGTTCCATTTTATTCGGCACAGTACTGTACCTCCGTAGCTACTTCTTGTTTTCTTTTGTGTATAAACAGCAAAATTGTCAATTTCTTACTCGTATACACATCGTTAAACTGAGAATCTAACTTATTATATCAGGATATGCCAACCAAAATCATTACGTATCATCAAGAGTTCGTTAGAATTTACGCATTTTGGTAATACTTGGGACACTCTGCCACGATATTAGAACAGAGTTGAAATGTCCAAAAGCTATTCTGAACGTACCATAACCTCACGGTTGGGGGTTAGCGCGATGGTTTACGAGCAACTTGCCTCTTAATCCTATCATAACTTTGAGGGAGGCGTAGCATTTAAACGATTTTCAATCGCGATTCTTATATTGTTCCAATTTATTAAGGGCGTTCTGGACGATAACGCGATGATTCTCATGCATATAATGCAAATATTCACTTCATGTTGGATCATAATCCCGGTTCGTGAACTGGTTTAGCAAGATGAACGTAATCTTCGACAATATACAGAATTTATTTGGTAAAATTTTGTCACATTCCCACGCAATCTTAATGTAATCATGTTAGCTTGGTGCTGTTTTATTGTAGATGACAATTAAGGGACAATCTAACGATGCTCCACGCCCATTTGCTCCACGAGCCACCTGCCGACCACCTTGCCTATCTGCACCGATCTTTGCATGATGATGTCATAATTACCGCCGGTGATGATATGCCAGAGAATGTGCAAATTCTCATCGCGGGTCGTCCAAACCGTGAGCATCTGGAACGTGTGCCTGCATTAGAGGCACTATTGATCCCGTTTGCGGGTTTACCGGCGGTCACCCGTGAAGTCATGGCGGATTTTCCGCAAATCACGGTTCACAATCTGCACCATAACGCCCCGATGACCGCAGAAATGGCGCTGGCATTGCTGTTCTCCGCCGCGAAGATGCTTGTTCCCGTAGATCACATCTTCCGCACGCATGACTGGACACCACGCTATCAGCCCGTGCCTTCAGTGGTGTTGGATGGCAAAACTGCGCTGATTCTGGGCTACGGCGAGATCGGTCAGCGTTTAGGCACTGTGTTACAGGCGTTGAATGTGCGCGTGATGGGTATTCGGCGTACTGTGCGCGAAGATGATGATCCTGATGTGGTGTTCCCGCCGGAAAAGCTCCATGCGTTGTTGCCACAGGCGAATATTCTGATTGTTGCGCTCCCCGGCACACCGGAAACGGAGGGGCTGATTGGCGCGGAAGAATTGGCGCTTGTGCCCGCACGCGGATTGGTCGTCAATATCGGACGTGCGGCGGTAATTGACGAAATGGCGTTGTATACCGCGCTCAAAGAGGGCAATCTCTTCGCCGCTGGTCTGGATGTCTGGTATCGCTATCCTACTGATTCTGAATCGCGCACACATACGCCTCCTGCGGATTTTCCCTTCCATGAGCTAGACAATGTTGTGCTGAGTCCGCATCGTGCGGGTGGTGGTGGTACAGAAGAAGTCGAACAACGGCGCATGGCGGGCATTGCCGCGAGTCTCAATGCGCGCGCGCTGGGTAATCCGATGCCCCATCAAGTCAACCTTGAGGCAGGATATTAATCATTGACCTTATGCGGTTGGCTATTAGATGTATCTATTGTGTTAATCCGCACAGGGTTGAAACCGCTGTGCTAGTACAAAAAGCTGGGAACCCTGCTAAAGCAGGCGGATTAGGTGAAAATTTCAGCAGAACAAGTCGGCTTTTACCTAACCTCCAACCATGAGCTAAAATCTCATGGTGACGAAATAACATAATTCTGAGATGTGCGTAACGTCAGTTAATCACTATTGTTTTTAACGCCTCGAACAGGATAATCGTACCAAAATAGGAAAAGCGGGATAATGGGAGTGTGCTTAGACAACTTCTTTTTGTGCCAACTGTCCACACAAGTTTGATGTGATCAGTCTGACCTGAAAGACATGATAATGCGCCGTCTGTCCAAATTCGCGGTAAACTAGATGCGCGTGTTTGGGTTTTAATGAGAGGACGAGTGCATCATGGCAGAACAAACAGCGGGCACAAGCAAAAATACCCGCCTTCGTATGATTGGCATTGTAATTTTGTTGGTCTTTATCGGAATTGCAACCGCGGTGTATGTAGTGCTAGACCGCCTAGATCAAGACCCTATTCCATTGGGTGCGCCAAGTGGTGAGCTAGCATTTATGTCTGATCGTAACGGCAATTGGGACATTTTCCTGATGGATGCCACAGGCACAATCACGAACTTGACCGAAGCGGCTGGTGAGGTGGGCGACGCGGATTACTTCCCGAGTTGGGCATTCCAGAGCGACATGATTAACTTTCTGACCAATCGTGATGGTGAATTGGGTGCGGGGCAGGTGCAACCGGACGGCGAGGCACTTGGCACATTGTCGGTCACGGAGGCGATCCTTTCCACCATCAATAGCGGGCGTTTTGATTGGGACCCGTTATGGTCTGCGGGCGGAGAAACCCTGTTATGGGCATCCCTGCGCGATTTCAACCTCGAAATTTACACCATGCTCGGCAATGACTTTGATACGATGAATCGCCTAACGCAAGATGGTTTTAACGGACCGCGTGACTGGTTTATGGCGTGGTCACCGGATGGGGAAAAAATCGTGTTTTCCTCTGACCGTAACGGCGATGAAGATATTTATGTGATGAATGCTGATGGTTCTGATGTGGTGCAACTGACCGATTCCGAAGGGGACGACACCCGCCCGGCATTCAGTGAAGACGGCACACAGATTTTGTTCGTCAGTGAGCGTAACATCCCGCTGGAAGACGGCATGGATTTGTACATTATGAACGCTGATGGGAGCGATCAACGCCCGCTTGGTGATGAAATTTTCACGGGGTGGCTGGTGTATAGCGCAGACGGTAGTGAGGTGTTGTATATTTCCAACGAAGAGGGCGATTTCAACATTTATCGACGGGATGCAGATGGCGAAAATGTGCGTCGATTGACCGAGAGCGACAGTGATGATCTGTTCCCTGTGTGGCGACCCACCGTGCTGGCGGATGAGGCTGAAGCAATCGATGACACCACAGAGGATGATTCCGACGGATAAAGACAAAGCCTGACAATTTGCCGACAACACACCCTGTCCTGTTAATCCTGTGTTAGGATTTCGATGCTAGAATGAGACATTGTGACAAAACAACAGGGTGTAATGAGTCAGGGTGTTATGGTATTTTCGCGCTTGGTTTTAAAGGTGATCGCGCCATTGGCGATAATGAGTGTGTTGGTGATGGCACCGGCGCTGGTTGTTGGCAATTGGATGCCCGAAGGGGAAAAGATCGCGTATATGTCTGCGGATATTTCCGCTGGCTTCTATAACTGGGATATTTATTTGCTGGATGTTGACCGACGGCTTTCCCAACAGGTGACGGATGGCACGCAATATGAGCGGTATCCATCGTGGTCGCCGGACGGGCGCTACATGGTCTATCATTCCAATCAGCGTGGTAGTTATGATCTGTATATTTACGATACCGAAAACGAAGAAACACAATCACTCACACCCTCCGTCGGATCACAGGCATATAACGAAGCCATGCCACAATGGTCACCGGATGGTGAACTCATCGCTTATCATTCTAATGAAACCGGCACCTATAACCTTTATTTGACCGATTCTGAGGGCAGTTTCTCCGCACAGGTGTCGTTCAACAATCGTGATACGGGCAATGCGATTCGGTTGTCTTGGTCACCGGATGGAAAGCGTGTGGTCTATGCTTCAGAAAACTTCATGGGTGGCATGAATTTGTGGATTGCCGACCTAGCCGAGGTGTTGAGCGCCCACCCGAGCGACCCCTTACCCGGAACTCCGTTGACCGATAGCGAATTCGAGAATGATTGGTTCCCGACATGGTCACCGGATGGCGAACAGATCATGTTTGTTTCTAGCAGAACCGGCGATCAGGATATTTACATCATCGACGCGGATGGCGAAAATTTGCGGAATATCACCGACACACCGACTGTGGAGGAAACCCAACCGATCTGGACACCCGACGGGCGCATTGTGTTTGCGGCGGCAAGCAACCGTAACTATGATCTATACATTATGGATGCAGATGGCGGCAATATGCGTCAGTTGACCTTCGGCGCGAACGATGGTGTCTCCTCAGAAGCCCCCTCATGGCGACCTTCGAGCTGATGCATTGACCTTAATTTTAAAATCTTGAGTGAATACAGACAAGTAATCCACCATTTTACGTGATTATTAACTGATGTTACGCAAGCTATGAAATTAAACTATGTTGTGTTAAATACCCCCTCCATCGCTACTGCATAGCGCCACCTCCCCAGAATTCAAGGGAGGATTTTTCGATTATGGTCATGGAAAAGTCTCCTTCCTTGTGGAATGGGAAGGAGATTTAGAAGCCGGGGTCAAGATATAATCATTCAATCAACATAAATTACATGGTTTAATCACAAAACTGAGTAACGTCAGTTATTAATCCTGAGAGATCAGCTTTCGATTACCTTTAGCCAGCGATACCCATAACCGGGCAATTCCACGCGGGCGGCGGTTACCTGATCCATCGCAAGCATATCAAAAAAGCGCAGGTTCTCCGGCAATTCGATGTTGAGTGATACATCCGCCAAATTATGCAATGCTAGAATTCTGGCATCCTCATCTTCGCGCCAATATGCCAGTGCATGACGGGGTAAATCATCTAACCAGCGCACCTTCGCACGGGGGAGTGCAAGCGTCGGGCTGGCTTTGCGAGATTTAAGCATTTGGCGGATCGTCTGCAAGAGCGATCCCGGTGTCACCCGCTGATTCTCCACATTGACCGTCGTATAGCCGAAATCAGGTCCAGTGACGGGTGGCGAATAGAGTTTTTCTAAGGGCGCGGTGGAAAATCCCCCGTTCACTGAATCATTCCATTGCATCGGTGTACGTACCCCGTTGCGGTCTGTTAATTCGATGTTATCCCCCATGCCGATCTCATCACCATAATAGAGCACTGGCGCACCAGGTAAAGTCAGCAATATAGAATATAATAATTCGATCCGGCGACGGTCATTGTCGACCAGCGGTGCTAGGCGACGGCGAATCCCTAAATTCAGGCGCTGACGCGGTTCTGATGCGTAAAAGTCCCACATAAAATAGCGCTCTTCATCCGTGACCATCTCTAGCGTGAGTTCGTCGTGATTCCGTAAAAAGGTCGCCCATTGGCATCCATCAGGAATATCCGGTGTACGTGCGATAATCTCCACGATTGATTGACGATCTCGACGAGCAAGCGCCATATACAGGCGTGGCATCAACGGGAAGTTGAAATTCATCTGGAATTCGTCAGGGTTATCTGGATCACCAAAATAGGGAGTGAGTTCCTGTGGCCACTGATTCGCTTCCGCTAACAACAGACATTCCGGGTATTCATCGTCGATGAGCTTACGCATTTTCTTGATGAAGTCGTGCGTTTCCGGCAGATTCTCGCAATTTGTCCCTTCGCGCTCATATAAATAGGGCACAGCGTCCACGCGGAAGCCATCTATGCCCATATCGAGCCAATAGCGCATAATTTTGAGCATTTCATCATGCACTTTGGGATTATCATAATTGAGGTCAGGCTGACTGCTATAGAAGCGATGCCAGTAGTATTCCCCGCTCATCTCATCATATGCCCAGTTGGAAGATTCGGTGTCGATGAAGATGATACGCGCATCCTCATATTTATCTTGCGTGGTGTTCCACACATAATAATCACGCAGAGGGCTTTCTTTGTTGCGGCGGGCTTCTTTGAACCACGGGTGTTCATCTGAAGTATGATTAACGACCAGATCCATAATCACTTTCATGCCACGCCGATGCACTTCATCAATGGTCATGGTGAAATCTTCCATCAAGCCATAAATGGGATCAATGCTGAAATAACTGGACACGTCATAACCATCATCGCGCATGGGTGACGGCAACACCGGCGGTAACCAGATACAATCCACGCCTAACCATTCCAGATAATCGAGCTTCTGGCGCATACCCGCAAAATCTCCATAGCCATCGCTGTTGCTATCTAAAAAGGCACGTAGATATAGCTCATAAAAGACTGCATTTTCATACCATGCCATTTAGTTATTCTCCTCGCCCGTTTAAGTTGATCTTCTACTATGTGTACAAGTTTAATCGTTGATGTGCCTGCTGAATAGCAATAATGAACTTTTTTTACGTCTTACATATTTTCTTTAGGGTGACCTGATGGATCACCCTCTATTTGTGCTGAGTCGCTACCCGATGTTTGATTTTGCCCACTATCAGCGATACAGGCGCGGGTCGAGCGCATCCCGCAGACCATCACCGACAAAGTTGAACCCGAGCACGGTAATCATAATCGCCAGACCGGGGAAAATCGCGTACCACCACGCCGTTGTGGTGTAATTTCGCCCGACATCGATCATCGTCCCCCAGCTAGGATTCGGAATTTGGATGCCTAAGCCGAGAAAACTCAGCGTGGATTCGGTCAAGATTGCGCCAGCGATACCGAGTGTCGCCACGACGATCATCGGCGCGATAGCATTGGGCAAAATGTGCCGGATGAGAATGCGCGTTGTCGGTGCACCCATCGCTTGTGCCGCCGTGACGTAATCCATCTCCTTTACGCTTAGAACCTGACTACGCATCAACCGCGCCGCGCCGGGCCACGCAATCGTCCCTAATGCAAGGAATATCGTAATCGGTGTGGGGTCGAAGATTGTCACAATCACGATCAAGAACATTAAACCGGGGATCGCCCAGGTAATTTCGATCAAACGGCTGATGACATCATCAACCCAACCGCCATACCAGCCCGCCAATAAACCGAGCGTGATGCCGATGGTCATGGAGACGCTCTGTGCTACGAAGCCGATCACCAGCGAGATGCGTGCGCCATAGAGCAAACGGCTGAAAATATCGCGCCCGAGTTGGTCTGTGCCGAGTAAATAGGTAGTGCTAGGCGGGGATTGTACATCACTGTAATGTGGTTCAATGGGATCATAGGGTGCGATAATGGGTGCGAATA
>DAOTXB010000522.1:0-3606 GCA_034435575.1 Anaerolineae bacterium | reverse complement strand
CATAAGGCGGCTTTAACGACACTGGTTGTTGTAGGGGGTGGTCCAACAGGTTTAGAAACTGCTGGAGCACTCTATGAGCTTTACAACAACGTGCTTCGTCAAGAGTTCTCTAAGTCAGAACAGCTTCATGCGCGTGTCATTCTGGTCGAAGCATTGGATCATTTACTTGCTCCCTATCCTGAACGTCTGCAAGAGTCTGCCTTACAGCAACTTAAATCGCTAGGGGTTGATGTCATTATGGGGCAAATGGTGGAAAATGTTGAAGCAGACAAAATCACACTCGGTAGTGGCGATGTGATTCATACACACACCCTCGTATGGGCGGCTGGTGTGAAGGCATCACCCTTTGCAGAAATGCTTGATGTTGAGACACAACGCGGTGGTCGTATCGCGGTGGAAGATACTTTGTCTGTTATCGGGCGCGAAAATGTTTATGCAGTGGGTGATATTGCTTATCTATTGGACGATAACGATGAACCTTACGCGCAAGTGATACCCGTAGCGCAACAACAGGGAAAATTGGTTGCTGAGAATATCATTTGTCGGCTAAATGGTGAGACGATGCAAGCATTCGCCTACAAAGATCGCGGGATTATGGCGACAATTGGTCGTAGTCGTGCGGTGGCTTTCCCGTTTTATAAAGTGCAATTGACGGGATTCTTCGCATGGATTACCTGGCTGTTTTTGCATCTCTTGTGGCTGATGGGCTTCAGGAATCGTCTAAATGTGCTGGTGAACTGGTTCTGGAATTATTTAACCTATGATCGTTCTGTAAGGATTATTCTAGAGCGTACATACGATGCATCGCTTGATAATCTTGACCACCAACAGATTTCTGAGACGAAGTCTGCCTAAAACATAAAATGTGCCGGGCAATGTCAGTTTATTGTGGCATTGCTCTAATTGCTGTTGACCACTTGCCAGCGTGAAAAACGGCGCTTCTCCATCATCTGATAAACGCGTCCGACAAAAGGGAATATGCGATTTAATGTCCAAAATGCACGAAAAAGAGTCGATGGTTGCACTGCATTTGCGTTGTTTTCAATACCCTTAATGATGCGGGTTGCCACATAATCTGATGATTGGGAGGGGAAGGGGACTGGCGCAGAATCCTGTCCATAATTGAAGAAATTGGTGCGGGTTGCAATCGGGTAAACCAGCGTAAGTTGTCCATTAGATGGCATCTCATACCGATATGCCTCAGCAAACCGATCAAGTGCGGCTTTGGTGCCTGCGTAATATGCATACCCCGGTAATGCCATCTTCGCCATTGCAGATGCCGTCATGACAACATGGTAACCAACAACCGGGTTAATCTCACGCATTCTAGCTGTGGCATAAAGTGGTGACACTACGTTGAGCTGGAATATTTGCTCGATGTGTGCCCAATCTGCATTCTGAATGGATTCATAGTAAGCAAAACCAGCATTTGCGATGAAAATTTCTACACCACCCATCGTTTCTAGCGCATAATCGAATAATTCATCGACACCGGCTTGTGTTGATAGATCACCCTGAAATGGATAGATTTGTGCTGATGTACGGCGGATTGCAGATCGATCAATAGGTTGAATATCGGCGGCGACAATGCGCGTATTGTAGGTGCTCAATTTCTTCAGTAATTCGTATCCAATACCCGATGCCGCGCCGGTCAGAATGATACGTTTCTGTTCAATGTGCATATGTATGACTACCTTTATTCTTCCTCTGGGTGCGGGAATGTGAGCGTGAAGTCAGTAACTTTTAGGCTGAGTAATGGCTTTAGATTTCTAACATCTGGAAAATAGACTGGATCAAGATCCAATGACTTGAGTCGTGATCTTGCAACCCGTCCTTTGCCAATTGGTTGCGTCCTCAGTAGGTTGTCGTCGGTTTCATTGTATTGAACGATGGACGGCTTAATAGGCGACCACACGGTATTGAGTGGTAGTTTCCAGCGTGATGACGAAAATTCGGCATCGAATATAGGCGATTGATCTTTTTTGATGACAATATGCTCGCTATTTTGACTGCCTACATATTGAAACTCAGCATGTTCTTTTGGAATTGCCCAATTATTTTGTCCGTTAATGACGCTGGTCATGGTAGAAACAAAAATGCGCGTAATTGAATATGTCCAGCGTTGTGTCGATTGAAATAGCCCGGGAATGAACAATAATTCATGATAGGGTCCGATGTCGGATGAATGGTAATCAACCAGCATCAACGCGCCGATACCGCCTTGATAAGATGCTTGCATATGCTGGGGAATGTGCCCGTGAGTGGTTCCCCATGAATGTTTAAAACGGTATAACACGATATATCCGTTGCCTGTAAGTATCCACGGTGGTGATGCATTAGTTATCGTTTGATCGCTCATTTTTTGTTTTGATAATATCGTTTATTTTTTAGTTTATCGGGCAGAAGGCTATCTTCAGGGTAGAGTTCATAGCCTTTACCATATCCAATGTCTTTCATCAATTGGGTTGGTGCGTTTCGAATTTGCAGTGGAATTAATAGGTTTCCATGTTTTTCTACATCTTCTAAGGCGGCAAAGTAGGCATCATAGGATGAACGGTCTTTGTTCGCCAATGCCAGATAGGAAACTCCGTGTGCGAGATTAATCTGGCATTCTGGATAACCGATTGTTTCTACTGCATGAAAGACCGCATTCGCCACGACGAGTGCTGTGGGTTGACCTAGTCCGATATCTTCGCTAGCGAAAATAACCATACGCCTGGCGATGAACTTAGGGTCTTCACCTGCTTTTACCATTCGTGCAAGGTAATAAAGGGCGGCATCTACATCACTGGCACGCATACTCTTGATGAATGCACTGATCGTATTGTAATGCTCCTCGTTTGTCTTGTCATAACGTAGATGTTTAGATTGAAGGGCGTTTTTGAGATGCTCTACCGTAATTTCTTGTTGATCTTCAGATGTGTATAGTCGCGTAACTGTTTCTAATAAATTGAGGGATTGCCTGCCATCGCCATTAGCATATTGCACAAGAAAATCTAATGCGTCGTCGCTCATAGTGACATTTAAGATTCGCATACCGCGTTGGAGTATCTGCACCATATCTTCTGGTGTAAGTGCTTCTAACACGTAAACCTGACTGCGTGACAGCAGAGCAGAAATGACCTCAAAGCTGGGGTTTTCTGTTGTTGCGCCGATTAAAATGAGCGTGCCATCTTCAACAAATGGTAAGAGAAAATCTTGTTGTGCCTTGTTAAATCTGTGAATTTCATCCAGAAACAAGACCACACTACGAGAAACAGTGTTGTCAGATTGTTTGGCGAGTAACTGATCCATTGGTGTGGACGCACCTTTGGCGCTATCTACTACTTGCCGGAGATCGTTTTTATTGGCAGAAACTGCCGATAATGCGACAAATCGCAAATCGGTTTCTAACGCAATAATGCGGGCAAGGGTGGTTTTACCTACACCGGGTGGTCCCCATAAAATCATCGAGCCGATGCGCCCGGTTTTGATTGCCTGATAAATCGGCTTGCCTTCGCCGACAAGATGCTTTTGTCCAATGAATTCATCAAGTGATTGCGGACGTATTTGATCCGCTAAAGGCTGGCTCGTAGCTTTGTCCGTCATAGTCGTCTGTGTCCTCAC
>DAOTXB010000521.1:0-6163 GCA_034435575.1 Anaerolineae bacterium | reverse complement strand
GCGGCGGAAACCGCCATCCTTGACCTGCTCAGTGCTCAGGGCATCTTAGAGGCTCAACGCCGGACGACCAGCGCCCCATCAGGCTTTTTCTATGTCTATCGCACACCGGTTGCAAACGGCTCCTAGCCGACTGCCCTACTTAGAAAGGACGTAGCGCTATGAAAGTTGTGACCATCCTGAACGAAAAAGGTGGTGTCGGCAAGACGACCATCGCCATTCATCTCGCGGCAGGTTTAGCCATCCGTGGCAGGCGTGTGATTCTGGTTGATGCTGATCCACAGGGTAACGCCAGCATCGGTCTGGGTCTGAAAAAAGGCACCGAATTTTATGATTTCATCGTCCGCAATGCGGCGTTTAAAGATGTACTCAAAGTGGTTCCACCAGAACGCTATTATGTGCCAGATCAGGTCGATAAGCTCAAAGGCGTGTTGATGGTGATTCCATCCAACATCGAGACACGCAGTATCGCCCAGAACACCTCCGATGCAACAGTGGTCTTTAAGCGCATCAATCAAATTCGTCAGAGTGGCGCGTTCGATTATGTGATTTTCGATACATCGCCCACCCCATCGCTATTTCACTCGGCAATTTTGATGGCGACGGATGGCATTATTTACCCGACCAAATGTGAAGCGTGGAGCTTTGATGGACTGAGCGAAAGCATGGGACACAAGGATTACTTCCAGCCCTATCGCTCCAAATTTGGCTTACAAGATATTGAAACCTATGGCATCGTACCCACCATGTATCGTAGCCAGACTATCGCCCATAGCGAAAACCTCAAACGCCTGAAAGACTATTTTGGCAATGATGTGTGGAAAGAAATTCCACAGCGCACACTCTGGGCAGAAGCCGCCGATGCACGCAAAGCAGTCTTCGCCATCGCCCCAGGAAGTAAAACCGAAGCCGATGCCTGGGCGCTAAGTGGACAATTAGAGGAGCGTGTTCATGTCCCGTAGACGCGAGTCCTATCAGGAAGATGGGTTTGGTACGTTTGACTCTCCGCCATCATTACAGGAAGCGGATGACGCACTGTATGGCATCATCGAAGCGATGGACGAAACACTCGAAGCTGAGCAACGTGATGCACTCAAGATTATCGACGAGACCACGCTCAGTTACAAACGTGCAGAACTAACGACCACCAGTCTGACCCTGCCGGATGATGTGACGCAGGATGAACTGGCGGAAATGGGCGATATTTTGTTGCGCCTGCAAAAGTCGGTGCAATGGTGGCTGGGCGATTGGCTCAATGCATTGGAAGATCGCGAATGGGGCGAAACTTATGCCGCACTCGCCAGCAAATATTCCTACGAAGTGGTCACGCTTCATAACATTGCGTCTATTGCTAAACGGGTTGATTTCTCACGACGTCGTGAGAGTTTGTCCTTCGGTCATCATGACGCGGTGGCATCGCTCAAGCCTGCACAACAAACCCGCTGGCTGAACTTTGCGGAGAAAAATCAAGCATCTGTGGGTGAACTGCGTAAGGCAATCCGTGAGAGCAAAAGTGGCAAGGTGGTCTCCACGCTGACGATGTTTAAACGGCGCTATAAATCATTCGCACAGAAACAGCGGGCGGTGGTCGAAAATGCTACGCCTGATGAACGGCAAGAAATGGCGGAGATGCTCCGCAGGCTGGCGGATGAAATCGAAACCTCCAAATGACACAACCCCCACACTGCTGGGGGTTTTTTGTTTTGCAATAAAGTCTCACGATGTCGTGAGAAATCAGTTTTTTAAGAAGTGAATAACTTGGAGTAGTGGTCAACTAATATCATGTGCCAACAGTCTTTGTACCAAGTTATCAATTTTTTCATTATAGTGAATGGTATCGAATTCAAGTGTTACATTGTCATACCAATCTAGGTAACAACCAGTGTATGTCACTCTCATGCCTTCTTGTAATTTCGTGAACTTAATACTACTTTGTCCACGTCGCAAAAAATGATAATACGATCTTGACACAATGAAGCTCATGGTTAACTGTGCTCCAGCACGTAGCTTTGTGTCATAACCTTTTACGCGCATAGCTTTGATGATTTTTTGCAGTTGGTCTGGGGGGTTAGAAAATAATTCTTCTGCTCCATCCCATGATTTCCGAAATTCGTTTTGAATCTGTTTCCTCTGTGTCTCAGTTAGTTGTGTCATTTAGTATCAGCCTGTAACGCACCCAAATTCCGTCTATTCACCAGTCTAGACCACCATATAGCAACGAGCAATTCATGTCCAATCTACATGCATTCACCACACAATACTAAAAGCTAATAGCCAACAGCTAAATACCAATAACCCAAATGACTTCCTATAAATTTGCCTATGATCCGCCTCCCCCACCAGATATGATCGCACCAGCGCCAAAGTGATTTTTCCCGTGAGGGGAGTCACACTTGGGATAATATAGGGGTCAAGAGGGCAGGCGGCGAGAAAATCGGGGTGCAGGCATTTGGAAAAATTCTAAGAAGTGATAAGGGGCATTGGGAGTAATGTTGGATTCCTGTGATATGAGTCGGATTTTGGCGAGTCTGGTGATGTGAAAGTCTCACGACGTCGTGAGATTTAGGCATCACCAATGGGATTACCATCACGATCATCTAACCAACCTGTGCCACGTTGCCAACGGCGGGTTGTGCCATCTGCAAAAGTGTATGTAGACATGCCATCATTGCCTGTTTCTTGGGTGCTAATTTGACGAGTCTCCGCACCAAATTCAGATAAATCCCGATCAGGCGACCACCGTGCCCCATCTGGCAAAATCGTTTTAGTGTTACATGCTGATGCCCCGGAAATTAGTGCATCAATGAGCTGTGCATCCTGCAAATTCGCACCCTTTAAATCAGCATTACGCAAATTGGCATTGGTCAAATTTGCACCTGTTATATTGGCTCCTGCAAGGTTTGTTCCCCATAAGTTCCCACCTGTTAAATCAGCATTACGCAAAAATACATTGGTAAGGGTCGCACTCGATAATTCTACATTGGTGAGCACAGCACGCCATAAACGTGCTCCATATAAATTCGCCATTGGTAAGTCTGCATCCCTAAGGTTTACCTGACTTAAATTTGTACCAGACAAATCCACATAAGCCAGATCCACACGCTCTAAACTGGCTTGAGATAGGTCTGCATTATGCAACAATGCCAGTGTATCATCATGCCCTCTACGCCCCAACCACCCACGCTTACGCATTTCATCAAGCGCACTCCGTGCAGTTGTATTGACTGAACTGCCAGCATCTCGAATGAGTTGTTCTTGTAACTCCTTGATGCGATTGCGTTCATCCCGCCGGCGGTTCAAGCCATCCACAATAAGCACAGTCACAGCAATACTTCCCATCTCTGCGCTGATGTTAGCGTAGAAGTCATTCAATACTGTCAATAAATCAAAGTCACCATGCAAACGCTGATAGCCCGCAATCGCTAAACCAATAGATGCCAAGACTAACAACACACCAATAATATCGACATTGAACAAGAAATCTACAACACGCCCAAAACGCTGATTAATTCGTGAAAACATTCGTCAAACCCTTCACTATGACTAATATGAATTCAGTCTAAACCAGCACCATCACGAAAACAAATGTCTCACGACATCGTGAGATTTAACCACAAAAAGTGTATACAAAATTGAACACTATGCTCCACAATAATGTGGAGCACAATGTTGAGCATTCTGTTCAAACAAGGTGCAATGATCGTGTTAGGATAAGCCCATGGTGATGCACAAAGCCCTGCGTGGCATCATCGTGTGGATTGTGCTTATGCATAACGTTATCGTGGGGTTAGACTATGATTTGCCCTGAGTTTGGACTCACGGTATAATCGTTCACTGGTTGGTAACATCAATCATCAATTCAAAACGCGCTGGAGAAACTTGCCAGTGGGTGTAGAAAAAAAGAGAACCTTCCAATAAGCCGCCAAGCCTAGAAGGTTCCAATCCTGAGACAGATGTTACTAACCAAGAAACGCAAGAGGTTAAATTGCGTTGCACTCCCCAGAGGAATGCGAGATTAGATGCATTTGTCTATGGGTACATTTTACCCATTAACTCAAAAAAGTGCAACGCCTATATCATGAAATTGAGGTTAAAACATGCAAAACGCCGCCAAGTTTGCATCCCCAAATCGTCATTTTCGGGGTCAGCACAACATAAACGAAATAAAAGCAAGAATCGACTTGCGTGATCTGGTCAGTGCCATCTGGGGTGCGGGCAAAAAAAGTGGACGCGCAGTGTTGTATCAGGCACGATGGCGCGGGGATGACGACACACCAAGCTTCGCCGTTTATGCCGATGGCTACATGGACTTTGGCACCGGTGAACGTGGCGATGTGTTCAGCTTTTTGCAAAACGAATATCGCCTCTCTTTTGTGGAGTCAACGGCATGGCTCCGCAATCATCTTGGTATGCATGATACTGACCTTTTACCTGCACAAAACCGGCTTGGCGGCTTAACACCTAAATCCTCACAAACACCCAACGAACCCCCATCTAGCGCATGGCAATCGGCGGCCCGTGATGTCATCAACACAGCACAGGCGATCTTATGGCACACACCCGCAGTGCTGGATTATTTGCGCGAAACGCGTGGCTTAAACGATGAAACAATCAACCATTTTCAACTGGGCTATAACCCCAAATGGACACGGATCACCATTCAAGATGGACGCGAAAAACCTGTGTATCTGGCACCGGGGATTGTCATTCCTTATATCAATGATGGCGCTGTCTGGGCATTGCGGGTACGCTGTCGTGTGGGTGATTTTGCGGGTGCACTTGGCATCTCACCGGATGCTGGACGCAACAAAAAACCGCTACCCAAATATCTCAATTTAAGCGGTAGCAAAGTGTCTGGCACGTTATTTGGTGGCGATGCGTTAATGGACGATGCACGCGAAATCTCACGACGTCGTGAGAAATGCGGTCAGACCCCACCACGGCCCAATACCACTTCAGATGATGAGATATATCCACCCGATAATGTCCACATATCTCATACAGATGTGCATAGGGACGATGGACATATTGACTTGCTAGGTCGCCCACCACAGGGTAATCAAATTATTCCAAAAGTCTCACGACATCGTGAGAAATTGTTGGACGATGATCCGCCACCTGGTAAGCCGATTGTGGTGGTCGAAGGCGAGTTCGATATGATGCTCGCCAGACAGCACCTCAGGCACAAATACACGGTCATCACACCGGGTCCCGCAACCAACACGCTAGCAAAACGCTGGCGTGATTTGCTTTTAAATAGGGAACACATTTTTGCAATAATGGACGCAGATTCGGCTGGAAACAGCGCTTTGGGCAAAATGCGTGACCAGCTCGACAATGACATTATTGCGGTCAATCTGGCAAAAAATTGCGATGTGACGGATACGATCAAAAGTGGTCGCAACATAGAACATTTGATCGATCACGCATTGTACCTATATCGATCCGATATAGATAGTGCGGTCACAGCGCGGGATGAAGATTTAGTGCCAGATGGCGCGTGGTGGGGTGCAGGTGTACCGGATGCGTTCCGATCTGCGATGCTGGCGTATTTGCCCTCGGCGAGTGCGCCCATGATTGAACTCATCAACAGCGCTATTCGTGAAGAAATTCACAAGCAAGATGCGTTTACGATCAACGATGTGTTACGCGCCAATGAAGTGCTCAACTTTGTCATCGCGAGTAGCACCTTGCGTCGCACCTTTATGCAGGTATGGGAGGTCTTTTTCTCAAAAGTTCCTACAGAGTCTTTGTTAAATCAAACAATAATTTGTGCTGGAAAAACTGAGAAAAACGCATTATCGCCGAAATCAACCGGACGCACCGCAGAGGTCTATGCCTTGTTGCCATTGGCACAGATGCGTCGTAATTTGCTCAAGTGGTCAAAGCCACGCATCATCGAGCAGGCGCATCCTGTAAACCGTGATTACGATGATGACGATTTGATTCTGGCAGAACCCACCTATGACTTTCTCAAGGCGATTGGTGTGGATGATGACCATTGTGATGAGGTCTTATTGGAGCTGGAAGAGCTGTACGCCTACGCTTATGCCAAGCAGGACGATAAGCAGGAGAAAGCGGGCTGGCGGGCACGGGGGACATATACCCGTTTGATGACCGATTTACATAATGATCCGTATTCGAGTGACCTGCGCGAAGATGCCGA
>DAOTXB010000520.1:0-10159 GCA_034435575.1 Anaerolineae bacterium | reverse complement strand
GGCAGTGATTACCACTATTCCAATACGGGTTATCTACTGATATGAATACTCTAGTGTCTAGGGTCTATAATTGATTACTATCCATTACGTTTTTCCAATCTTACCCACACCCCATCTTTTGTAGCGAGGGTCGCAGACAGGGCAGTTTTGGGCTGATGATCGGGCACTGGATGAATAAGGTAGCGTTGCGTAAGGCGTGAGAGGATCATCGCACCTTCCATCATCGCGAAATCTTTGCCGATGCACAAGCGTTGACCTGCGCCGAACGGCATCCACGCCAGCGGGTGACGGCTCTTTACATTATCCGGCGCAAAATTTATAGGATTAAACGTGTCTGGCTCTACCCAGAAATCAGGATGGCGATGGATGGTCAAGGGTACTGCGGCGACCATCTGTCCTGCTTTAATGCGATAGCCACCGATAGTGTCATCTTCTACGGCAGTACGTGGTAGCCAGTATACTGGTGGATACAGGCGCATTGTTTCTT
This sequence comes from Anaerolineae bacterium, assembly GCA_034435575.1. Lineage (GTDB taxonomy): Bacteria > Chloroflexota > Anaerolineae > Aggregatilineales > Phototrophicaceae > JAVJSU01. Next base: position 9,672 of record DAOTXB010000520.1, on the reverse strand, counting down.
CCATCACCATACGTGGATATGTCAGGCGCATCAAATCGCCAAACTGTGGCGGACGCTTACCCAAAACTTCATCGACTTGTGTGTGCATCGTCTTCAGGATGTCACGATGTTCGAGGAGCATATGCGTCGCCCACGTCATCGCAATTGAGGTGGTTTCGTACCCGGCAAGAAAGATCGTCGCGACTTCATCACGAATCTCTTTGTCACTCAATGGTTCGCCCGTCTCATCATCAATCAGGCTCAGGAACATATTCAACAAATCATCGCTATCGCTATCTTCACGTCGCCGTTGGTCAATCAGACCATAGAGGAATTCATCCACCCGCGTGAGCATCTCACGGAAACGCTTGCGTCCGGGTACGGGCATCCACTCCGGCAACTTACCGAGTACCATGTTCTTAATGGTGTAATCAAGCGTGTACCCCATCGCCTCTCCCATTAGATCAGCATCGGCATCACTCAAGGTGCGCCCGAACATACTCCTCATAATCACCTTCATGGTTATATGACTATAGGCTTTGGCAATATCAAATGGTTGATCGGAATGGGCATAATTTTCCCATTCATTCATACCGTCCTCGATTGCTTGCAGAATAAATTGGGTTAAGCCGGCTAAATGTTTGCGATGAAAATGGGGCTGAATCATCCGACGTTGTCGTCGCCAATATGCGCCTTCGCTGGTGACCAGACCATCACCAACAATTTGTCGAACGCTATCCCACATTTCTCCGCCTTTAGCATAATTGCGCGGATTATCACGCAGAATCTGTTGTGCATAGTCCGGGTGATTGAGCATAACAATCGAGACAAAGCCAAGGTCTAGTTCGTACACATCACCGAGTGTGTGCCATGCATCGAAAATGAAGTCGGTCTGTTTATGAAGCAAGTTAGGGATAGAACCCACAACTGGAAAACCAGCGGTGCGTGGTGGGAATATGCTGTTGTCTACGATAAATGGCGCGTCTGAGTATTTCATGACATAAATCCTTCGCTAAATGAGACATCTATGTCCTATACTAGGGAATTAGCGCCTAAAAATAGCTTATTATGAAACACCTCATTATTTAGAAGAGAACACCCACATCGGCTTTTTATCGCAAAATGGGTGTTCTCCGCCTATAATCCTGATGAAACACACGCAACCATTTAAACGTTTTCATCACGAGGCACCACTGACATCGTGAGTGTTTGAGTAACCCGTTTGATCGTTCCGGTTATGCGCTTTGCGGTCTCCGGGCGTTTGCGGTAAATGTGGCACCAACAACCCATGAGCAGTGTGGCAATCGTGTAGAACCCGTGCAAGAAATAAATCGGTCCAAAGGGCAAACTGAGGATATACACCCAGTACACGAGGTTGCCCGCGTTGTTGAGCATGATTGACCACCAACTGTAAGATTCAACATCTTTAGTGTGCCATGTTTTCATCAGCATACCAACGGTGCCACTGATAAAAATCATACTCGAGAGCGATCCAGCGATAATTGGTACTTGATCCACGATTAAGTGCCTTCCTCCGCTGGCGCACAATTTACCGCCTCAACGCTATGCATAAACACCCACCCACGTGTGCTCCCCTGTGCAACAGGCAGTTCCACATAATAGCCACCGACGATGTCATGGATAACGACTGCCTGCGTGATCAGTTCGCCGATGGATGAAGCACCCGGCACGGGCAAGCCAAGTAACGCAACAGGGGAGTCATCGGCGGGTACCACATGACATACCAGCGCATGCGAACCCACTACGGGAACGATCGACCTCTCATTGGAGTTAGCATTCATCTGTTGCATGGTAGTTGTGCTATCAGCAAAGTTTACAGGTGTGACAACCAGGTTATCGCGCAGTGTGTTTTCATCGTACATTACGCCATTACATGCGCTGACAAGCACCGCGCCAACAGTCAAGAGTACGAGCATTACAGAGTGATAGTTATTCATTACAGAGTCCTTTCAACGACAGCTCAAGTCGTTATCATCAGGGCAACTTCAATGAGTCACCCCGATGTTGTTTGATAGAAAGTAGGGTTCAATGGCAGTTTTACGTCATTGATTGTAGATGATGCTGATTTACTTCAGGCGGAACAAATTGAGCGGATCGTATTTCGTTTTGATCGACTTCACCGTGGTCGCATTTTCGCCGAACATGGCTTCCATCAGCGCGTTATCTTCCAACAAACCAGGGAAATTCAGATAACTCCTGTGACCAGCATAGGGGGCTATTGCATCCGCAACGCCACGTCCCCATGCGATATTATCAGTATCATCATCAGGGTCTTCCCAATTTGCCTCAATACCAAGTAAGAAATTTGCATCGCGTGCGCCAAATGCACTGGTACGATTATCGAAACGTTTGAACGCGCCACCCAGATGCCATATATCAATCGTTGACAACACAGAAGGGGCTTTTGCATGTTGTTCTACTAGAATGTCAATCGCCTCGTCACTTAACACGTTCAAGTAAGCGGACTTCCAATAGTAGTGCAATTCACCGGAGGGATAATCTTCATCCCAGACCTGTTGCATCTCTGTGTATGGCATGATGTCGCTGAAATCGACAATCGGCGTGTCATAATCGCGCAATGGCTCAAGGATTTTCTCGCCTTCTTCAGGATCACCGGCATATGCGGCAACAAATGCTACAAAGGGCTGGTTATGGTGTTCGGCTGGGAAAGCGTCTTCCGGTGGTACATGACCTAGCACCGCGATTGAGGAGATGTCATCACTAAACGCACTGGTTGTTTCTCGATAATACTCCAGCGCACGTTTAACATTTTCGCCCGGGTGCATTACAAAGACGAACGCCATATTCGGACCTATCGGATAGGCTTTATAGGTGAAGCGGGTCACGACACCAAATTGACCACCACCGCCACGCAATGCCCACAACAAATCACCGTGCTCATGTTCCGTGACGTTAAGTACCTGCCCCTGTGAGGTCACGACTTCTGCGCCGATCAAATTATCACAGGTCAACCCGTATTTATTACGGAGCCAACCGAAGCCACCACCGAGGGTTAAGCCTGCGATACCGGTTTCAGAAGCAACACCGCTGGGCACGGCAAGGTTAAATTTTTGCGTTTCTGCGTCAAGGTCGCCGAGAGTCACACCGCCCTGTGCATGGACAATCTGTTTATCTACGTCGACATCGACATTTTTCATCTCAGAAAGATCAACGACCACGCCGTCATCTACTACTGCACTACCGGCGACATTGTGTCCACCACCACGCACACTTAAGCGCAAGGCATGGGAACGGGTGAAGTTGACTGTCGCCACGACATCCGCGGTGCTATGACAACGGATGATAAGCGCTGGATAGTGGTCAATCATACCGTTCCAGACGGCGCGGGCTTCATCATATTGGTCGGAGTCGGGTGTGATAACGTAGCCGTTTAGCTGTGTTTTTAGTGCCTCGATGGGCAAATTATCAAGTTTTGTTTCAAGGGTCATAAGAGTTCTCACTTTCTTGAGCATTGTGTAGTGTTGTGGTGTCGGCACCGACGATGATTCACGCCAGTGCCGTTCACATCAAAGTAATCGGTTGTACTAGTCGACGTCGAATTGTACGGAGAGGTTGACACCCATCTGTGCGGTGAACCCACGCAGTTGTTGTGTCTGTTCACCGGATACGGAACGATAGTCGCCAGTCCCACCAGTGATAGCACGGGGGAATGTTTCATCAATATCGACAATTTCGAAACCATCGGTGATAATGGTTGAGCCATTATTGAAGTGATAAACCTGTGTGGAAACAACCCATTCGCCGGTTTCTGTGTACGCACCATCGCCGATCATCCAGCCATAGCATGTCCATGTACCAAGTACAGCTTCGGGGAATTCTGGTTCGCCAGTTTCCAGTACGCCATTGCTCCCGTTGAGTGTGCCAGCGGGGTAAATGTAACCTTGTGTGACAAACGCGCTACCGTAAGCTGGCATACCATCTTCATACAGATTGCCGTCATCGAAGACAAAGCGGCTGGCATCTTCTGCAATATCGAAGGCAAGCGCAGTCTCTGCATCCTGTTGAATGGAGATTGTGTCGTTTTCCTGTGGTACCTGTGCAACGGTGACCATGACAGCAAGGGCGAGAACAAAGATGAATGTTGCCAGTGTGAATAATTTACCGATTTTGTTTGACATTGAAGTAACTCCTTATCTATGGATTTTGTTGGTCGTGTTCGTGTGCAACGAACGATGACATCACCATACGACTAACCCCCCGCCATAGTCATCTGACGAAGGGTTATTTGTGCGGAGTTTAGAGGATTAAACTATAGTTTAACGGGAAAGCGTTACGTCAATAACCCGAGTTCCTGGGCGCGTGCGATGGCTTTTACGCGGTTACGCACGCCAAGTTTGGTGAAGATATTGTGGTTATGTGCCTTGACTGTACCAGTTGCAAGAAACAGCTTACCTCCAATTTCTTGATTGGTAAGACCATCTGCCAGAAGTGTCAATACTTCAAGTTCGCGTTCGGACAAAGGTTCGATCAGTGCATCGTTAGCTACAACCTGCATTTCATGAGTAGTTCTAGGCAGATTATTGGCAACTGTTGGGGAATCCGGCAGATCATGGGCACGTAATACCTTTTGCGAAAGTGCCGCCAGCGATGTAAGTTCCGCGACAGAAAACGCTTCATTATAGGTGATTTCAGCCAGTAACTCTGCACTATGTGCGCTGATTCCCTGTGCATATTCGCGTGTTTCGTGTGAGATATTCGGATGATTCTCGACAAGGTTGAGCAAATACTTTGAAAGATCAAGATTCATCCGCACGCCTACCATGAGTTCCACGACAGCGGTCAGGCATTGTAACAACCCCGGTATAAAGTGCATCGCTATGGCAATGTCTAATCCATGCAAGATACACTGTTTGGCGCTGTTATAGTCGCCTATACCAATATGTGCCATGGCTAGCTTTGCGGAACCGCGCGTAATATTATGGCGATCACCGAAAAGTTGATATTGGCGCAGGCTTTCTGCAAATGTGTCGCGGGCATGTTCAAATTCACGCTTTTTTAGCGCAATTTCACCCTGATAGAACAGCGATGTCGCCAGCCACTCGTTATCTTGCTCAATTTCTGCAACGGTTTGCGCTTCAGCAAAATAGGCAGATGTCGCGATTTCGTTGCCGAGTATATAACTGACCCGTGCCAATTCTAATAACACGTAGGCACGATGACGTTTGAACCAGAAACCGTCGTTGGCTTCGGTGGTCTCTTTCGTTTCGACGAGCATCTTATGTGCCTCTTCATACTCGCCGAGCGCCACTAACCCGCGTCCGATTCCCCGTTGAGCAATCGCTATGCTGACAGCGCGTCCCGCCTCTATGCTCTGCTCTAACGAACGGCGCGCACAATGTACGGAGTTTTTATAATGTCCCAATGCATAATAGGTTAATGATAAGCCGGAGGTACGGCTCGCCCCCTGCCCGATGTATACTGTTGATTGATCGGTAACAGTCTCTGCCACCTCCTGCGCCACCTCAAGCACTTCTCGCGCTTCATTCAACATTGACAAACGGATTGATGCCCACCCTTGCACGGTTAATGCTTGAGAAAGCACAGGGATTCTGTCCGGCTGTTCTTCCGCAATGGGCGTTAACAGTTGGACGGTATCTTCAAATAATGCGCGTGCATCAAAATAGCGTGCACGTGCCTGAAAAGCGTTTGATAGTGCCCGCAATACGGTTTGTGCTTCCAACGGCGGTGCGGTCATCATAATGCGATTCCATGCGAACAGGATATTGTCTAATTCAATATAGGTCGCGTCGATCATTTCTGGACCGGAGACAGTCGTGGACGGATTCAATTGTAGCGTGTCATATTGCAGCAAAAACTGTTTAAAATATCCGGCGTGACCATCGTGGAGTGATTCATATTCGTCCGGGATAATTTGTTCTTCGATATATTGACGCAAAAGCTCGTGAATACTATAACGTCCATTCTCTACATCAGAGCGCCATAACAGTGCCTTGTTCAATAAAGAGGACAAAACAGGTAGCGAGGCAAGCGCCACTTCACGGGCGGCATCTAATGTAAACCCGCCTCTAAACACAGATAAGCGTGTCAGTGTACGTTTTTCGGGTTCCGTTAATCCTGTCCATGCTTGATTAAACACGGCGCGGATACTGCGATGTCGTTCTGGCATATCACGGCGTGTGGTGGCGAGAAAGTCAATATTTTTCTGGATTTCATCGGCAATCTCCTCGCAGGTCAATATGTTCAGCCACGAAGCGGCAAGCTCCAACGCAAGGGGGATACCCTGCACCAACGTACAAATACGCACAACAGCATCGGGATTTTGGGCGATCTCAAAGTCATGACGCGCCTGAATTGCCCGTTTTTCAAATAATTGCACGGCATCATATTCACTGATGGCATCGTCTTCGAATGTGGGGTAGCGCAATCCTTCTAATGAATAGACCCATTCATTGCTAATGTTCAATGATTCACGCGATGTGAGAACGACACATAACCGTGCATTGCTTGCCACGAGCGTCGCGACCAATGATGCGCCATCTAGTAAATGCTCAAAATTATCCAGAATGAGGAGGATGTGCTTATCTGCAAGATACGTTTTTAGCATATCAAACGGTTCATCTTGGATGGTAGCGGGTATGCCGATGATGTCTGCAATGACGCTAGGTATGAGTGAGGCATCGCCAACACCTTGTAATGGCACAAAAAATGCACCATCCATGAAGCGATCTCCGTTGCGTAAGCCGAATTCTGCCGCAAGCCGTGTTTTGCCAGTGCCTCCGGTACCGAGCAAGGTGAGAATATGCGATTGTTGCTTGAAAATAATGTCTTCCATGCGGGCAAGATCATTTTCGCGCCCGATGAAAGCTGTCGAACTGAATATCGCCGGAATGAAATCGCTTTTCGCTAGCATTTGCGCCATGTCCTTACACCGTATACGCTGTGCAAAATAATTTTTTGAAAACTATCCCCTATTATCGTAGCATAGCGACACAAGTTTAAGACACTGCGAACTTCGTCAACAGCATATACACCCGTCTAGCGCATCCACGCCGCCCTGTAATCATGGGTGTATTCGACGATGGTGCGGGGTGCATTACCCGTGATTGTTTCCACATCAGATGTTATGGGCGCGGCAAGCATTTGTTTTACGGGGGCATAAAGGTTGATGATACTCTCTGCGACGGCATCGGGTCTTCCCGCCTGCTTTAGCACCTGACGGAATTGTTCATCGGGCATGTTAATATAAGCGATTTTGCGCCCGAGGGCATCACTCAATGCGGAGGCGACAACATCATGGGTGATCGCCTGTCCACCCGTAAGTACATAGGTCTTGCCAATATGTGCCGCTTGGGTAAAGGCGACAACGGCGACATCGGCAATATCACGCACATCAATAAAGCTCACGGGTTCTTCCCCAGCAGGGAGCGCGATAGAATCACGATTTTTGATGCCATCAGCGTAAAATGTATTGAAATTTTGCATAAAAAAGTTGGGGCGAAGGTGTGTAAACGCAATCCCACTTGCCGCGATCCGTTGTTCACAGTCCGCATGTGTAGCACTTGCTTCTTTAATGTTTCGCATACCGGATAAACGGACGATGTGTTTTACATCACACGCTTTCGCGACCTCAAGGAATGCCTCTACCATCTGCACGACAGCGCCAATCGTAGGGGTCACTAAAAACACACGATCTACCCCATTTAAGGCATTACTCATGGATTCATCGTCACCATAATCAAAGCTGACTGCTTCAAAATCACCTGACCAATTATCGTTTTCGGCAACCTCATTCACACGATTTACATCACGGGCGGCGGCTTTTACCGTAAGTCCTTTTTGCAGGAGCGCGGGCACAACCTCACGCCCTACATTGCCCGTCACACCTGTTACTAAAATTTTTGTCATAGATGATCTCCACTCAATTTCATGTGATTGTGATTAAGCGTTGCGATCTTTGTCACTCAACGGGTCAATCAATTCACGTAAGCCATCGCCTAAAAAGTTAAACCCGATGGTGACCAGCATAATTGCCACACTGGGCGCGGCGGCGATGTGCGGTGCACTGAACAAATATTGTCTGCCTTCGGATAGCATCACACCCCATTCGGGCACATTGGGTTCTACACCTAAACCGAGAAAACCAAGACCCGCCGCCGCTGGAATCGTAATGGCAACATTGAGAGTCGCCTGCACAATCACGGGACTGAGTGCATTAGGGATCACATGATGGCGCAAGATATGACTGCCATTGCCACCGAGCGCGCGCCCCGCCAACACGAAATCTTGCTCGCGCACGCTCAATACAGAACCACGCATCAGACGAATAAATAACGGAATTGCGCCGACCCCGATAGCGACAATCACGTTGTTTAGCCCACTACCAAGCATCGATGCTAATAGAATTGCCAATAAAATCCCCGGTAAGGCAAACATCATATCGACAATGCGCTGAATAATCATGTCGATCCAACCGCCATAAAAGCCGGAAATTGCACCTAAGGGCACACCAATCGTGAAACCGACAAAGGTCGCCGCTACCCCAACGAACATCGAGATTCGGGTACCGTAAATGAGGCGAGAGAGAATATCACGCCCCAGAAAATCAGTACCGAGTGCGTGTGGCGCACCGGGTGGCACCAATGAATTGCCCAAGCTAAAGGCATCTGGATCATATGGCACAATCAATGGGGCGATAATCCCGATGGAGACGAAAAACAGGATGATTGTCAAGCCGAGTAATGCCACCGGACGCTCACGAAAGTGTGTGATAGCACGGCGATAAAATGGCACATCTATGGGGGTATCAGTTTGTAATGCAATCGGTTTGTCGGATATAGGCACGGTTAGATCAGCCATAACGAATCCTTGGATCAATGGTCGCATACATGACATCTACGAACAGATTCGCAAATACAAACACGACCGCGATGAATAACACCACGCCCTGCACCATTGGATAATCACGGTTGAAGATGGCATCGGTCAACAGCAAACCGACACCGGGCCAACCGAAGACGGTTTCGGTCAGCACCGCACCGCTCATCAGCCCGCCAAATTGTAAACCCAGCACGGTAACAACGGGGATCATAGCATTACGGAATGCATGCGTGCTAATCACCCGCCGCCGGCGCAAGCCTTTTGCCTGTGCGGTGCGGATATAATCCTGACTGAGCACATCAAGCATCGCACCGCGTGTAATGCGGGTGATGACCGCGAGGAAGATCAGGCTGAGGGTGAACGCTGGCAAAATCACACTTTTTACCCCGGCATTCGCCCCTGCCGCAGGCAACCATTGTAGATTGACCGCGAAAATGACGATCAACAATAAACCGAGCGCATAAGATGGTAATGAAATGCCGAGCAACGATCCCACTGAGATCAGCATATCCACCCATGTTTTCTCATACACGGCGGCAATGATGCCCAGTGGTATACCGAGCACAATCGTCATTATCATGGTTAAGAACGCCAATTGAAATGTGAAGGGCAACCGCTCGATAATGTCATCCATGACCGGCTGACGGGAATATATTGATGTACCGAAATCGCCCTGTAGAAATTCACCGATAAAGATACCGTATTGTTGCACTAAGGATTCATCAAGCCCGATGCGGTCACGCACTGCTTCGACTTCATCCGGTGTGGCGGTTAGACCAGCAACAAGGCGTGCAGGGTCACCGGGAACAAGCC
>DAOTXB010000519.1:0-3762 GCA_034435575.1 Anaerolineae bacterium | reverse complement strand
GACTTTATGCAATGAATAAAGAGGTTAAAAGAAACGACTCGATGATCCGATCGCTTGTAGCACGCTTCGAAACGAATGAAGCCGATCCAGCCCTGAGCCGCAATTTACATCGGGAGGATTTAAAGCAAGCAATTTCAGAAGGGCATCGAGTCTGGCTCGATATTGTTGATCCAACTGAAGATGAACTCAAATGGCTAGCAGACTTGTTCAACCTGTCTCCTGCTGTAGCGCAAGATTTGGCGCGTGATGACCGGCGACCTGCAATGTTGGTATATCCGTCGTACCTCTTTATTTCACTCTTTGAACCCTATTTGCATCTGGAATACATCGGTGGCAGAGAGATTCACTGCCTCGTGACGGATAATTGTTTTGTTACGGTTCGCCATGCAGACACCGAAACGGTTGATGATGTCTATAACCGCCTTGCACAGAACTCTTATCTTTGGCAATCGGGTGTGGCCTACATCCTTTACCTCACAGCCCAAGCAGTTATTGATAAATATTATCCGCTTCTAGATGGTATCAGCAATCGGCTAAATCAAATCGAAGAAAGCCTGTTAAAAGATCGACATGAAAAGGATGCTCGCAAGGCGATTTATCGGCTGAAGCAGCAGCTTATTGCTTTGCGCCAGATGGTTGCCCCACAGCGCGAAGTCCTGTCCAATCTGATCGGTGAGAAGCGCGTCACAGAAAGTGCAGATACCCGTGATTTATTCCGTCATCTGTATGAAAGGCTCTTGCGCGTTTACGATGTGATCGACTCGCAACGTGATCTCACAAGCAACGTACTGGATATGCTCCAGAATCAAGAAGGTCGCAAGCTCATGGAAGCGGTCAATCGCTTAACCATCTTCTCGATGATCTTCCTACCATTGACGTTTTTGACTGGATTATTCGAATTAAATTTCGCAACGACCAACAATCCGTTTGAGCTACCGATAAGCGGTGCTGTGTTGTTCTTCGGTGTTATCGGCGCGATGATTCTCTCCGCCAGTGTGATGATTTTCGCCTTCAGGTATCGGGGTTGGCTTTAGCAGACCTGTTTTACCGTCATTTTCTAAAATCAATGAGCTATACCTGCCCATAAGAGTAAAGGAAAACTCAGCGATGAAAAAAGTGCTGCTTATTATTGTTGACGCATTATCCACAAACGTTGTCAAAGCTGCCCTCTCCAACGCAAAACTCCCAAACATACAGTCACTTATCGATGCTGGCGAAATGAACGAGCAATGCACATCGATTTTCCCAAGTTTGACATTGGCAGCAACCCCCTCTATTACAACTGGAACTTATCCCAATGCACATGGCATGATGGGGGCTTACTGGTATGAGCAGACAGAAAATCGTGTGGTGTACTTCGGTGCGGATGTCGCGATGGTATTCAGACAGGGGCCTGGGCGCTTTCTAACCGATTTTCTAGTTGATCTGAATGATCGTTGGCTAAATGCTCCCACCATCTTTGAATATTTAGATGATGCCGGGCGAACAACAGCCAGTATCAACTGGTTTATTTACAAAGGGCGCACAGAACATCAGATCGAAATGCCAATTTTGCATCTTGTTCCCAATGCTCCCGCAGCACAAACAATTCGAGGCCCATCTACACTCCATTTGGGTGATTTCACAAACCATAGCGAACGCCTATCAGACGATGAATTCGGTGCGGATGGCGGCATGTTCAATCGTTTTGGTTTCACAGACGAGATCACACAGGAGGTCTTGATGCAGTTGGTTGAAAAAAAGGCGTTGCCAGATTTTACATTGGCATACTTCCCAGATAATGACTTCAATAGCCATGAGGTTGGTCCTTTCGCTGCCGTGACCACAGTTGAACAATTTGACCGCTATCTTGGGGAATTATTCACGGTTTCTGGTGGGGTTGAAAAACTGCTGGATGACATCACACTTATCATCACTGGCGACCATTCACAAAGTGATATCGTTGATGACGCAAACCAGGCAGCAATTGACCTAACACAAGTCATCCCGGATTTTCCGGCAGCCGAGGTCGGTAAAGGTTTCGACGAAGATGTTGATATCGTGTTGTGTCCCAATGGTCGGGTTGCTTCAATCTACTTGCGAGATGCCTCACATGAAAACATCAACACAATTATAAAACGTCTACTTGCCGACGAACGTGTCGATCAGGTTTTGGCTCACAACGATTATCTTCACACCCATGAGGGTAGTTATCATATCTTCACCCACGAACGAGGCGAATTACATTTCGGACAGACTGAGTTCAAAAACGGCAGGATGCTACGCGATCGCTATGGCGAAAAATGGTATTGGCAGGGAAGTCTCGATGTGTTCGGTGAGCAATATCATGAGAAAGGTAACACCTTTTTCCCGACATACCCTAATGCGCTTGAACGCATTGCGAATCTCCTACATTCTGACCGAAGTGGACATATTTGGGTCACAGCGAAAATTGGCTGTGATTTCGTTATTCCCGGTATCGAAGCGCATGTGGGTGGGGGATCACATGGGTCATTGCATGTATTGGACTCAACTGCGCCGATCATTGCAGCAGGATTACCAAAAGCGGTATCTCTTCCATCGCATCCCCGCCTCATAGACATCATGCCGCTGTGTTTACAGGTGCTGGATGTAGATGTTCCAGATAACGTTGGTAACAACATTCAATAAATAGTTACAAGGAGTACAGTATGACATTACATGAGCAAGTCGCTCTTATAACAGGTGGTAGTTCCGGGATTGGTGAAGCAGCAGCTCATAAATTAGCTGCCGAAGGTGCAAAAGTTGGTGTGTTAGGACGCACTGAAAAGGAAGTTGATGCGGTCGTAAAAGCGATCAATGATGGGGGAGGACAAGCGTTGAGACTGTTGGCTGATGTCTCTGACGCTGAACAACTTCAGGCAGCAACTGAGCAGCTCGTCGCTCAATGGGGACGGATCGACATCGTATTTGCAAATGCTGGAATTAATGGCGTGTGGGCACCACTTGATGAACTAACAACAGCCGAATGGGACAAGACATTGTCCATCAACCTAAAAGGCACATTTATGACAGTAAAGTTTGCGCTCCCGCATCTCAAGCGCAATGGTGGATCAGTGGTGGTTACATCGTCTGTAAACGGTACACGGATGTTCACCAATACAGGGGCAACAGCATACGCTGTATCGAAAGCAGGGCAGGTGGCTTTCGTTAAAATGATCGCCCTAGAATTGGCACAATATCGCATTCGGGTTAATGTAATTTGTCCAGGAGCGATTGAGTCTCAGATTGATGAGAACACACAACGGGAAAATTTGGAGCATGTGCAAGAGCCTGTTAACTTCCCGGAGGGTAAAATCCCACTAACAGATGGCAATCCTGGTAGTGCTGAGCAAGTTGCAGATCTAGTCTATTTCCTTGCTTCTGATGCATCAAGTCATATCACAGGTACAGAAATCTGGATTGATGGCGCACAATCATTGTTACAAGGTTGATTGCTTAAACTATTGTATGGATAGCTTTATTAACTGACGTTACGCACAAAGCACCTCAGATGAGGTAGACCACGCGCATGAACGATAAAGAATTGCTCGATATTTACACGGATTATCTCATCAGTTCGTTCGGACTGACGACCCAAATGGGCCTGTCGCGTTTGTTGAACGGCGAGATCAGCTATGATTGGGTTCAACGGTTTTTGTCGAAAGGACGAAAGACAGGCAAAGACCTGTGGTTGACGGTGAAACCGTATGTACGCCAAATCCAGTCGGATGATGGGGTCATCATCGTGGATGACAGCATCGC
>DAOTXB010000518.1:0-3093 GCA_034435575.1 Anaerolineae bacterium | reverse complement strand
ACATTGACCTTGCCCCGATACAGGTTGAAATCAACCGCATTTAGGGCGACTGTACCGGGATAAATTTTCGTCACCTGTCTGGCATGTAAAATGATGTTATCGCTCATTGTACGACCTCTATTCTGACCGGCATAATCACGATTTCATCACGGTCGTCCAGCGAAAATGCCCCTAAAAATTGGATGGTTTCGCCGGTGAGTGAATCTATATCAATCTGACTCAATACATCAGAATCGACCCGATCCTTCAACGCATCTGATACTTGGGCAAATTCCACTTGATTGGTGAAGTCATTAAATGAGATGAAACCGACGGCATCGCGCAGAGCATTGCCCCGTAAGACAGGTCCAATTGCCAGAAATATATCCGCTGTACCATCATAGGGAGCGAGGTCTAATTCGGCTAATCCTACCCGTGACTCACGGTTGATTAGTAGGATTTGTGCTTCTCCACTTGCCATGAAGCTATATGAACCGGTGCTGGTACGATTACCGTATTGCTCAATTGCCGCGTCTTCGTCAACGTCGATCTCACTCAGAAGTGTCGTGATTTCAACGGACTCATTTTCGAGCGTAGGCATAAAGTCATCGTCCCAGATGCCCGCTACATAATTCTGCGCGCTAAAACCCTCTTTTGCAAGCCGATCTTCTTCTATAGTACGGACAGTTGCCAGAGAACAGCCCGTTAAAATTAGTAAACTTAGCATCAAGATAAATAATTTTTGCGACATCATTTTCATGACGCATGATCCTTCTCATAATATCTAATTAATCTAATAAAGCCTCTGCTGTAGTTTTGTCGGTGATTAACACATTGATCCACCCACCACTCAACGCACCCTTAATAGCGGGGATTTTTCGCCCACCCCCTGCAATCCCAATTGAGCGTTTTGCGCTTTTGAGTTGCTCTAATGACATACTGATGACCCGTTCGTTTAATGGTGTAGAAACAGGTACGCCTTTGTCATCAAAGAAGCGCAACGCAATATCACCAACGGCTCCGGCTTCGCGTAATTGGTTAAGCTCATCAGAAGAAAAGACATTGCCACTACTCGCTAATAATTTGGAGGGTTCAACACTACCAATCCCGACAAGAGCGAGCGTAATTTCATCAAACAGGTTGACTGCTTGCTGTACAAATTGATCATTCATCATGGCGGTATACATATCCATTGAGCTTACTACGCCCGGCGCGGGTAGATAAACGGGTACACCTTGAACTAAACTAGAGAAGCGTTCGGTCAAGCGTGACGCGTATATTTCTGCGGAGGGATTTCCCACACCACCCAGAATTTGGACGACACGGGCGTTAGTTGCTTTGGAGACAGGATGCATCGCATTAACCATCGCCAACAGGGTAGAACTCCAAGAGGAGATACCTACGACCTCGTCTTTACTGATGGTTGTTTCGATGTAATATGCTGCCGCACTACCAATATGGCGATGTATTGCATCATCATCATCATAATCACAATCGACAATGATGGCAGATTTCAGCTCATAGCGCTCACATAGCGCATTTTCCAGAGTCGCATAAACGCCGGTCGGCATGTTGACTGTGGTTCGCACAATACCCTGTGCAGTCGCTTGCTTCAGCATACGTGAAACAGTCGCCTGAGAAATATTGAGCGCCTGAGCAATTTCAGTCTGCTTTTGCTCTAGTTCATAATACATATATGCGATTTTGGCAATAAAACGTGTTTCTTCTAATGAATGCATAGTTTGAATATTTATTTATAAATGAATTTATATTCTTAGTCTAACGCATTTTAGTATCTGTGTCAAACAGTAAATCAGGGTACTGCATACGATAATCGTTGATAATTCGTGATGTGCTTTCGCGTGCCATGGTAGCATGATTTCAGGAATGGGGGGGGACGAGCACATCGAAGTGTCGGTGAAGCTTCTCACGCACATGGGTACCCGTAGTGTCAAAAAACTCCATTAGATGACTAAATCAGGCTCGAACCAACTGGTAGAATGAGCCCGTCCGTATTACTGCTGGAAAAGAGCATTGAATGATTTGGTTCATGGTACTTCAAGTTGTGTCGACACTCATCGAACTGGTCAGGTTGGGGAGCCAATCCGACAGCGACAAAGATCTGGAGATCCTACTGTTACGTCGCCAGCTGGCGATCTACACACGCAAGCAAAAGCGATCGCCTCGTTTGTCGCGTAGTGAGAAACTGACGCTGGTCGTGCTGGGATCGAAGCTGAAAGCCATCACGGGACGCACCATCAACGCCATGGGCCAGGTCATTCGCATCGTGAAACCGACCACTCTTTTCGCTTGGCATCAGCAGTTGATCCGACTGAAGTGGACGTACCAACATCGCCGTCGAGGTGGACGACCGCGAACTGATCCAGAGATAGAGCGGCTGGTTGTACGCCTGGCACGTGAGAACGATTGGGGCATCAAGCGGATTGAAGGGGAATTGCTCAAGTTAGATTACACACTCAGCCATCAGACTGTGGGGGCTATTCTTAAGCGTCACGGCATCCCGCCTGAACCACAACGCAGCGCGTCACCCAGTTGGCGTCACCTCATGACGCACTACAAGGACCAACTCCTGGCCTGTGACTTTTTCACTGTGGAGACCCTGTTCTTGCAGACGCTCTACGTGTTGGTGTTCATCGAAATCGGCAGTCGGCGTGTCCATTTCGCCAATTGTACCCGACATCCGAACGGCGCATGGGTCACGCAACAAGCCCGACAAATGATGTGGCAGTGGACTGCCCCTGAACCTAACCTCCGATTTCTGATCCGCGACAATGACTCAAAGTTCACAATTGCTTTCGATGGAGTCTTTCGCTCCGTAGGCGTTGATGTGATCCCAACACCTGTTCGCGCGCCAAACGCCAATGCCTTCATGGAACGATGGATTCGATCTGCACGCGAAGAATGCCTGGACAAGCTACTCATCATCAATGAAACCCATCTACGACTGGTCATGCGTGAGTACACTGAATTCTTCAACACGGCACGACCGCACCAAGGGCTTGATCAGCAAATTCCAATCCCCAACACGCCTTCAGAAGACCGGGGAATGGTTCGCTGCCGAAACATTCTCGGTGGGATCATCCATGACTACCA
>DAOTXB010000517.1:0-10773 GCA_034435575.1 Anaerolineae bacterium | reverse complement strand
GCACCTCACCGGCGTATGGTCCGATGTTATCTTATGGCGCGGAGGTTGCGGTAATCGCGGTGAGTGAACGCAAGAAGTATGGTGACATGAGCTTGCTGGCGTTCGACCTAACACAATCGGGGGCATCGCAGTCAGTCTCGGTATTGGAAGAAGCAGAAGGTAGCATTGAACCTGTCGCCTTTTCGCCAGTTAATGGCGATCTGCGCTTATTGGCGATGACCAACGCCACCGGGTATCGTCGTCCCTTACTCTGGGATGCGGACTCCGGTGATCGGACAGATTTTCCGCTGGAACACATTGAGGATGATCTGACTCCGCTGGGGTGGTCGCCGGATGGAGAAAAAATTCTGCTTCAACAGGTCGAACGCGCACACTACAAGCTCTATGTGTATGATCTTGTGCGGAGTACGTTTGACCCACTCACACAGTTACCCGCCGGAACTATACATCAAGCTAGCTTCATGCCCGATGCACCGGATAATCTGTTGTTGTTACACGAAAGTGCGACACATCCTCCACAAATTATGACCATATCGGCACAAATCGGGGCGATAACGGACAGGTTTAGCCAGAATATACCCGAAGATGGGCATCCATGGCGCTCGGTTGAATTCGTGTCTTCAGGTAATGTAACCGTACAGGGTTGGTTAGCGAATCCAGCAGGCACAGGACCATTCCCAACAGTGGTACACGCCTCTGTTGGTCCAGATACAGTCTCAACAGAAGCCTACCATGCGGATGTTGCCGCCTGGGTGGATGCGGGGTTCGCGTGGTTGGGGGTCAATTATCGTGGATCATCGACTTTCGGAGAGCAATTTCAACAGGCGATTTATGGCATGCTTGGATTACGCGAATCTGACGACCTTACGGCTGGTGCAAATTATCTGGTGTCGGCGGGAATCGCTCAAGAGGGTGGATTATTTTTGAGCGGGACACGCTATGGGGGTTTTGTGGCATTGCTGGCGTTGAGCAAGAGTCCAGATTTGTGGGCAGGGGCTATGGTGAAGTCACCGGTTACCGATTGGACAATATTGCACGAGGCAGGATCAGACACGCTTAAAGCACATATTGAAGCGATGTTTGGTGGCAATCCTTCTGAATTCAATGTCCAGTATCGTAATAGCTCCGCGCTTTCTCTCGCTGATAATGTTGGCGCACCTGTATTGATTCATGCCAATAAAGCAGATCCGAATTTGCCAGAAGCACAGATCACGGATTATGCAAAGCGTTTGCAGGATAACGAAATTCCTGTGGATGTCGTATGGATGGGTGACCAGCATTTATCCGTGCTTCAACAGCAAATTACGCGGATGAACTGGGCAAAAACACACATCAAAAAACGCCGTACATAATTATGCATGGCGATAGTCTACAAGAGTGTTTTCAGTAGCCTGCTGAGGAGCGGGATTGCTTAGATGTATTGCTCCAGATAAGCAATGGCTTTCTCTCGCGAGGAAAATACGCTGGCTTTAAGCTGATTCTGTAATGCACTGGTTTGTTGATGATTAATGACCTGCACAATCGGTTCAAATTGGCGTGGTGACACAACAACCGCATAATGACCACTATAGTATTGGCTCACTGTTGTGATGTGATTATGCCATGCGCGTAAATGAACCGATGCGATCCGCACATTGGAAAAATCATATACCGCCAGAAAGGTTTGTGGAATGGGAAAGTGATGTACGGTATCGCGGGTTGCTTTTTCCCATAAGTGGACGGCATCTTGTCCCGTTGCGTCATTTGCCGTAAAGCTCAAAATACGACGCTTACGGTTTAGCCATGCATACAATACGCTGACATCTGTAACTTGTGATGTAGTACCAATTGTCATCGCACTCAACCCTTTACTTAATACGTAATGACATTATTATCAGTTGTTGCAATACGGTTGTCAAAGCGTATGTATGAAGTTTTTCCGAATCTTCTGTACTTTTTCGTAACGTCTATGTAAGACGTAAAGATTACGTTAGGATAGAGTCGTGATGGCTTATGCTAGTGTGTATTTCTTTATGCAAAATACATAGTATTGAGTGTAAAAATAGGGCAGTTTATGACCGTCCCTTGAAATACGAATACAGGAAACGGTACATCTCCAGCGTACTTTTTGGCTTTTGCCGTCCGGTGTCGATGCGTTTACCGGTGTTGCTGTTGGGGTCAACAGCCTGTGCATCCCCATTTTCATAAATCATGTGTACCAGAATCGGGATGCGTTGCAGGTCTGCCGCAAGACCACCGACGATGTTCTCCTGCACAAGTTCAGACACATTCGCCCACATGCTTTCCACTTCTGAACGAATCTGCTCACGATTGAGCTTCATCTTCTTCTTAGGTGGCAACGTTCTTAGCGCACTATGAAGGATTTTCTCGGTAGTCATCAACGCTTGTTTGAATTCTTCTTTGCTATAGGTCTGTGTGCCGAAGGGTTCACGCGCTTCGTCCACAGTGTAAGTGATGGGTTTGCCCCGTGCAAAGTAGCCACTCATGACCCACATCACATCCAGTGCATTTTGCGGGTCGGTGGCGGACGTAAGTAAGGCATTGGTGTGTCTGCTGTTATGCTGGTAACTATTGCCAAGAAAGACAATCGTCCGCCCCAGGTTGAGCGATGCCCGCGCCAATGTGCCATAAACATCCCGCAAGAGCGAGCCGTACATATCTTCAAACGCGGCGATAATATCACCGGTGCCGGGTGCCTTGCGTGAATTGATGAAGGCGGCGGCGGTGGCTTCCAGAATATTTGCGGTTTGACGGATATTTTGGGCATATGTTTCGATGTCCATTTCCGCCATATAGCGACGTAAAATATAACTACTCTCAAGAATGTCGCGTACATCAGACCCTAGCTCACGCCCGAAGAAACCCACAGCACGACGCGCATTCTCATCATCAGCTTCGCGGACAAATGTGCGGAGCATCTGTAATGCGGCGAGTTGCGTATTTTCGTGCCATGTCATGCGCTTGTACATTGCAGACATAACCCGGACGTTTCCACGTTCATTATGAGCGGCGGAAAGCGGTACTAGACCGGCGGCTCGGATGGTGTTTTCAACATCTTTGTTCCGCGCATAATAGCCCAACAGGGTTAGCACAGTTGTCGGCGGGATCACCTCTAACCAGCGTTGATTATCGGCGAGGGTGTTCACACAATCAGCGGCGATAGAATTCAATTGCGGGGTGCTTTCTTGCTTGTTGAGCGCACCAATAGCGGCAGTTGCATAGGGTGCGGAACGCACACCGGACTCCGCAATTGCATCCAGAATCATTGGAATATCTGTTGGTGTGATGGGGGTTTCTACGAAGAGACGCTCCACAGCCTTTAAATACTCAATCTGCAAATCGCCCGGATACAGGTCACCGGATTGGTTCAGCATTTGACGACCAAGTGAATCATAATCTTTGAGCGCGAGGCGTATCTGTAACAGATGGGTGGGGGCGGGCGCTTCCAGGTGTTTTAATCCTGTTGTTTCTATGGACTGTGTGATGTGCAATAAGCGCTTTTTGTACCTGATACCTTCGTCCGTAAAGGCGAGATCACGCAATAGTTGAATCACTTTTGCGTTTATCAGCGCCACTCTGCCATTATTGATCGCTAGTTCAACAAAGCGAATCAAGACATCAACGCCATATTGTCCGTGTACGGTGATGAGTGTTTCCGGCATGGGTGTCGCGGTGTTATCTTGATTGATCTCTGTCCATACATCACGGATATTCTGTGGCAGGCGATTACGATAGCCCGTGTCATTTAGCAGTGAAGTGAGCGTTTTATCATCCAGATAACGCACGGATAGCAAGAATAATTTACGGGTGATTGCGGTATCCTGAGCGCTCAACGGTGCAGTGATGCGGATCACCTGTGGGATCATCTCGCCAAGTGGTAGGGAAACGCCCATTGTTTGCATCTCT
Source organism: Anaerolineae bacterium (assembly GCA_034435575.1). Classification (GTDB taxonomy): domain Bacteria; phylum Chloroflexota; class Anaerolineae; order Aggregatilineales; family Phototrophicaceae; genus JAVJSU01. The sequence continues at coordinate 6,867 of DAOTXB010000517.1, read as the reverse complement.
TCGAGGAAGTCAATGGCGCCCTCGGTGTCTTGATCTTCGACAATTTCCCGCAAAATAGTAAGACCGCTTTCTTCTAGCAAATCAATCCATGCGCGGGATTGTGGTCCAAGCGGGTTAGAAAGCCATCGAATGAGCGCGTCATAAACAAGGTCTAATTCGCCTTCATTTAATGCGGTACGCATCTGTGATAGGACGGATTTTTCCAATGTGGGCAGATCACGCACAATTAACGCGACGGGGTCAGCTTTGCTCATATCACGCATTGCTAGTGCAAAGCGAATGAGATGTTCCGCATACCGCAGTCGCATCTCTTCGTCGAGGGTGGTGTCTTCTGTCAAAATTTCTGCAATTTCGTCGGTATTGACCGGCTGATTGGTGCGTAGGCTTTCGTCCAGACGCAATCGTTTTGAGGCATAAGCCAGTGAATCCGCAAGACGATCCCCACGATTGATGCGCCACGCCGCAATGTGGGTCATCGCGCTGGTTCGTTGAATAACCAGTTCAGCATCAAGGCGTAATTGGCTGATGACGAATTTACTATAATCATCTTCAACCGTGATACCACTGACCTTACCCGTTTTCCAATCATAGATGAGCGTACCACCCGGCGGATTATCACTCTTGATAAAACGAATCTGGGCATTAAGGTCGGTATCGGCGTGGCTATACGTGGTGTACGTGACACCAAATCGTGCAGAACGCGGGAGTAATGCCAATAACCCTGCGATGAAATCGAGACGAGCTTGAAGCTGGTCTGGACCGTTGATGACAACCAATTGCACACCTTGCACAATGGCGGAAAGTAATGATTCGATCACCGGAATTTTGTTTTTGGTAATCATCATCATTTCTAGGATGTCTTCTACCTGATCGTCTACACTGATCGGTTCCGGTTGATCAATTTCGATGTGTTCGAGCGTGTCGCCCAATAATTCATATGTTGGTAGTTTGTCTTCAATCAACGGTGCTAGAACACGCAGATTGCCAGAAATCGCCCGTAGAACATCCGGTGCGGCAATAATGTAATGCGCGGTGACCTGTCCGGCATCGCCCTTTTGTACCTGCACCATCACGAAGGGTAATTTTTTATCACGCCCGCGCACAACTGCCCATGCGCCCTTATCAACATTTTCTGGTGCGGGTACGGGCACACGCTGTACCGCCAATGATGCGAGTTCGCTATCAATGCCAGATGATCCGGCGAGTAAACGATCTTCTCCGGTGGGTTTGCCGTGGTGCACCAATTTGCCATAATAAAAATGTTCGAGTAAAAATTTTGCAGTAGCCACGCCTTACCGTCCTTCGTTCATACCGGTAACAAGCCTCGCCGAATTACTATCAGAGGCTATTCCCGTAAATTCCAATGTCTGTAAACGTATATTATGTGTCATTGTATTAAGTATACGGTGAATCTCTTGTTTCAACACTAACTCAGAAGTCCTGTTAATGGGTGAATTGTTTGAATCGGGTAATATTGGCGAGAGATAGACGCAAAAATATCGTAATCGAGTATGCTGTATAGAAATATCAATGAGGTTATTGACTATTTATGATGTCACGTTTCCTAAAGTGTTCAGTGTGATTACTGACTTTCTGGCATCTAATCCAACGCCTGAGAAAATTATTCAATATCGTTTGCCTGATGAATTACAGTCTCGTGCCCATGAGTTGTTAGCACGTAATGGGATGCTCTGCCCAGGCTAGAAGAAGAGCAAGAAATGTTAGATTATCTCCGTGTAGAAGAAATGATGTCATTGCTCAAAGCAAAAACACGCTTGCGCTTGAAAAAGTCAAATAAATGAGACTAAGTTCATAGACACGTAAAACTGTGGAAAAGCGCTCAGGTGGATGTTGTGAATATTGTTATCTGTCGTCAGATGTGGTTACTTTGTCCTTTCGTTTAGAGAATCGACAAATATTGGCAGAATTAGGGGACTATCTGTGTACGCCATCTGAGTAGTGTCGAGCGTAAATTCCGCAGTTTGTCGCTCCCCTCACTCCCACTCAACGCCCCGCGCAAAGTCTGCTATGATTGTGGGCACGTTGTAAGTTGATGAGGAAAATTCATGGCAAGTCGTAACGATAATTATTTTTTGCTCTCTCTCGGTTGTTCCAAGAACACCGTTGATTCTGAATCCATCGCACAGATCTTGAACAACAACGGAATGCGCGGAGTTGGTGACCCGGAAAGCGCCGATGTATTGATCGTCAATACCTGCGGGTTTATTGATGCCGCCAAGCAAGAAAGCATTGACGCGCTAACCGAACTGGTGGAGATCAAAACTAGCAAGCAGATGGTGATTGCCGCCGGATGCCTTGCACAACGCTATGGGCAAGATTTGATTCAGCATGTGCCCGGTCTTGACGGGGTAATTGGTACACGTCGTTGGATGGATATTTTTGACCTGATTACACGGTTGCGTGACCGTAAACACCCGGAACCGCTTTATCATCTGCCAACAGACGCGAAAGTTGTCGGTTTAGATGAGCGTGGCGTGTTGCGGGCGAGTGTGCAGGGTGCAAGCGCTTACCTCAAAATTGCCGATGGGTGTCGCCGTCCCTGTGCGTTCTGCGCGATTCCGAAGATCAAGGGCACGGCGGTGAGCCGCCCATTGCAGAGCATCGTCGCGGAAGCGGTACGCCTGCAAGAGATGGGTGTGCAGGAATTGTTGCTCATCGCGCAAGATACCACCGATTATGGACACGATATTGGCATGAAAGACGGACTATCTGCATTGCTGGATGGCATTGTCGCGGAAACCGATATTCCCTGGATACGGGTGATGTATGCCTATCCCGGTTATGTGACCCCGCGCATGATGGAAACAATGGCGAAGCACGATCAAGTTTTGCCATATCTGGATATTCCACTGCAACACGGACACCGCGAAGTGCTCAAACGCATGCGTCGTCCGGCAAATGTTGAATGGGTATACGATACGATTGGCAAACTACGCGAGACAATCCCACAACTCGCGGTACGCACCACTTTCATTGTCGGGTATCCGGGCGAGACAGACGAAGAGTTTGACGGTCTGATGCAGTTTGTCGATGATCTGCAATTTGACCGTGTGGGCGCGTTCAAATATAGCTATGAACTGGGCACGCCAAGCGCGACATTACCCGATCACGTTGATGATGATGTCAAGCAAGACCGTTGGGAACGGTTGATGGAGCTACAACAGGGCATTAGCCTCAAGAAGAATCAGGCATTTGTCGGCAAGACGCTCGATATTCTGGTCGAAGGACACGGTGTTAGCGAGGATGAAGACGGTGACGATACAGGCGAAATGCTCACATTAGGGCGGAGCTATCGTGATGCGCCGGAGATTGACGGCTATGTCATCGTTGAGGGTGAGTTGCCCGTTGGCGAAATTGTCCCTGTACGTGTGACAGGCGCAACGACCTACGACTTGATCGCCACGCCGGATATTCAGACACCGAAGGTCATTCAACCCGGGCAGGTATTCGGCGAAGGCATGATCGCTTTAGATGAGGTGAAATCCCCACGCGGACGCGGTCAATAAGTTGGCGTTTAGTTCGAGAACTATAAACCGGACGGTACACGCCATCCGGTTTTTTGTTTTGGCGTGATATGTTTTTTTGTAACAGCCATGATACGTTTTTGTAACGCTCTATGATTACTCTGTCTATATATGCGAACACATGAATTGCCGTCTTGTGTCGCATGTAATAGTCAAATTGTAAACTAGGAGCGTATAGTACAGATGAAGAAGATCAGTGTTTTTCTTTTGGTAATCGGGATGCTCATCAGCGTCAGCATCGGTTCCGCACAAGATAGTGGACGTGAAGTTATTACCCCTGATAACGCGGGACAGTTACAGGAATTAATTCGTTTAGGACGTGGTAGTGCCGATTTTGTGGCATGGTCACCAGATGGCGCGAATATCCTCGTTGGCGGTTCGTTAGGTGTATGGCAATATGATGCCACAGCACTAGATACAATGTCGGAACCGACACTCATTAATGCAGGTGGAGAGATCGATCACTTTGCGGTCAGCCCAGATGGAAATACTATTGCCGTGATCCACAGTGATGGTGATGGTGTAGAATTCCGTGATTACGCTACAGGCACCGTTAACGGTCTCTATGATCCTGAGGTCTTCGAAGAACAACTGGCATATAGCCCGGATGGTGCGTATCTTTCGATCAACGGTGGATCCAATGGTCTGGAAATTGTCGATACAGCCAACAATAGCCTGTTTATTAGCGCTGAAGGGTCATTAGACTCTGGCGTACCGGTACAGTTCAGTCCTGATTCCGCGTATATCGCCGCCGCAACAAGAAGCTATAACATTGCGATCTGGAACCTGAGCGCAGGTGGTGAACCACTAGAACTCGAAGGGCATACCAGCACGATCAATGATTTCACCTATAGTCCTGATGGAGCTTTGATCGCAACTGCAAGCAGTGATGATAGTGTACGTCTCTTTAATGCTACAGATGGTACACAGATTGCGATGATAACCAATGTTGATGCTGATACGACCATCCGCGATGCTTATGCTGTAGCATTTTCTCCTGATGGTAGCCAATTATATACCGGACATGGCGCTGGTATGGTGCGTGTTTGGGATGTCGCCGCTGGTGCCACCGAAGAGGGCATTGGCACACAGCTGACAACGATTGAATTCGTCGAAGAAGGCTCAGTCGGCACTATTGAAGATATTGTATTTAGTCCAGATGGATCCCAATTTGTTGTTTTGCACGATCACATGCCTGCCGCCGTGAATCTGTTAAATGCCGATAACACTGTTGTTGCCAACACTGTCGGTCATAATGCTTATGTCTACGCCGCGGAATTCAGCCCGTCCAGCGATACCCTTAGCTTTAGTGATGGCGAGTCTATCCTTTATCTGTGGGATACCGCCGCCGCCGAGGAAATTACGTTCAATATATCCGTAATGGATGGTCCGACAACGGGGATTTCTAATCTGAATAATATTACTTATACCAGTGATGGTGAGTATATGGCGACTTTACAGAGCTTCAGTGCCACGCTACGTGATCCGGCAACGGGTGCTGTTATCCGTGAATTTGAAGCTGACGGAATTTCAGAAGATATTGCGTTTAGTCCTGATAACACCCTAATAGCATTGATTTCAAGTCAGGGAACATATGTGTTCGATGTCGCAACAGGTCAGTTACTAGTTTCACTGTTGGAAAATAACGATTGGATGCAGGGCGTTGTTTGGAGTTCCGATCAGACAATGTTAGCAACAGTCTCCGGCGATCATGCTGTGCGTGTGTACACTATTGGCGGATAGGATCGTTGAATACGTATTTGTATATGTAAATGAAAGACCGGATGGTACGTGCCGTCCGGTCTTTTCTTGTCTATTGTATGTGAGTCTATGAGTTTACCACTGATCCCACAGGGCTTCTTCTTCCTGTTCCTCGTCTTCGCGTGGATAGAAGCGTTTGTGGATGTCGCCGAATTTTACGAAGTGATGATCGCTCTCCTCAAAGGTGACATTCCGGCTAATCACACGACGGTTCGGTGCGGCGACCAGCACCACATCGGATTCGATCATACGACCGGGGAATATTACCATACCGGAACCCACGCGACAGTTATGCCCGACGGCGCTCCCCAACACAACCTGACCCACAGATTGTAATTCTCCGTCGATATTGGCGGCACGAATAGGCTTCTGTGCGATCAAATTAAAATCTGTGAAGGTATTGCCCGCACCAACGAAGCTGTTTCGCCCGATCACACACATCTGTAAGCAGGTGTTTTGTGCGATGATGCTATTTTCCATCACCATCGTCAGGAAGAGTGATGATCTAAATGGTAAGAAGCAGTTATTGGCAATTGTGCTCATCTTCAACACGCATCCCGCATCAATGTTGACATTATCCCCAATTGTACAGTTATCCACGATAGCGCCCGCCCCAATTGAACAATTATTACCGATCTCGGTGGGACCGGTAATGATGGCGGAGGGGTCAATATCACAGTCTTTGCCAATTTTCACCGCGCCAGATGATTGCAAGATCTGCCGTTGTTCCATGACAGATTGCCACAAGATTTTGAGTTGTGCGAATAGACTGCGATCCATCAAATTGTCTAAACGACCCGCACGTCCGAAATTGCCGAAAATGATCGACGCAAAGTAAACATGCACCCAGCTTTCAATCGAGATGAGCGAGCGCATCGGCGCGAAATATGTAAGTTCACCTTGTTCCATCGTCATGAAATCTGGCACGCTATAAAAGCCGATTTCACGCGCATCACTAGGGACAATTAATGGTACGATCTCCTCGGTGTAACCTTCAGGGAAATACCATAAATCCGCCTGGAAAATTATTTTCCCCTCCGGTCCCAACATCGGCACGAAGCTCTTGGTGAGCGGTAGTGTGTAATTGTGGAACGCTTTGTCGCTAGCGGGGAAGGCGGCACGGCATGCTTTGCCGATTCTGCGAGCTTCTCGGACAAAATATTCGAAGAACTCTTTATCGAACCATAGACTATCTCGATAGACAACCGATTCTTGATCTGAACGTACTTTATAGAGTTCATCACGACTACTCAGCGGTTCGCCCAATTCAATTGACCCGGCAAAGACCTGAGAAAAAGTGTTTTCATGGTGAATTTTAAGCGGTTCTGTACCAATGGTTAGCAGACTCGCTGGTTCATTAAAAGGGGGCACATGGCGCGTATCTTCAATAATGTAACGATACATAGGCTTTGTCCGGTCACTAAACAATGATGAAATGACATAAAATTGTCAATATAAATAGCACTTATCTGGCGACTACATATGCATAATTATAGACGGAATATCTTTCCCGTGCATAAATTGTCACAGGTACAGTGTGGGTGCTAAGAGAAATTGTGCA
>DAOTXB010000516.1:0-2658 GCA_034435575.1 Anaerolineae bacterium | reverse complement strand
TCGCCGGGTTCATTGCCCTGCCATAAGCCCTCATCAGCGAAGATCGCATCGCCGTTTTCATTGGTCAACGTCCACAGCAAATTACCGCCCTCGGTTTCATTGCTCCCGCCAAAGTACACACCCTGTGCAGAATCGAGCGTGAACGTGTATTCATGTACCAACCCGCGTTGATCTATCGCGCCGGATGTGGTGACGGTTTCCAACAAGAGGTCAAATGTTTGTATTTCCGGCACAATCCATGTGGCAAAGCTATATTCGCCCACCTCATTGCCCCGCGCATTGACAAAAATGGTGTATTCGGTGCCCGCGTCTAGCACAAATTCACCGGGATCATTGCCCAGCCACAATTGACTATCCTCGAAGAGTGCGACGTTATCCGGTGTTTTGAGCGACCAGAAAATTGTCGCGCCTTCGCCTTCACCCAATGCCGCGAAGTAGATGGGGCGGTCAGTCTGTGGCGTAAAGGTGTATATATCCACCGCGCCTGCTTCTTCCAGCACACCAGACCCCGCGCCGAGCGCATCCGTCGTGATGGTATCGCCAGGAGACATATCGTAGGATTGCGCTTCAGGAATCTGCCACATCTGGAACGTATAACTGCCTTCTGTGCCGTTCTGCCCAGCAACATCGATGGTGTAATCCCCCGCGCTGAGTGCAAATGTGCCGGGGTCGTTGTATAGCCAGAGTTCACGATTGTTGAAGATGACCTCACCAGTTGCCCGCTCAAGGCTCCAAAAAACACGCCCCTCTTCACCCTGTGCCGCGAAGTAATAATCCGCCTCTTGATCGACAGTGAAGGCATAACGATCAATCTCTCCCGGTTGTCCGATATCTGCCTGAACCTGTGTGCCCACGCTATACGGATGATCCACAACAACGGCGGGTGGGATAATCACAATTTCTTCCGGCAAGGTGTTTACCGGAAGGGTAACATTGCGGACATTGTCTTCTGTGTATGGTGTCGGTGCGGAAGGCTCCCCGGCGGCATTACCGCTTTCGTCCAACGCGACACGGGTACGGTTACCCGCTGTGACAACCTGCGTTTCGCCATTAGCTTCGACCTCTGCTTGCCCTTCAACAACGTTCACCACAAGATCACGCCCCGGTTGTGCTTGCAGATAAGCAGTAGACCCCAGCGCAATATCCACCTGATTGACCTGAAAATTCACTTCGCCAACGCCTTCGGGTGTTTGGATTAGAATACCGCTATCGGGTGCTTCCCGGCACGGTGCATCCCCGACCCCTGTAGTGAAGTAAAAAGACTGCAATCCGGTACTTTCTGCATCAAGGTTTTCCATTTGCACATCGCCAAACAGCAAAAATGTCACATTTTGACCGGGCAAGGTATCTTCAATATCTGCCTGCAAACGCATCAACGCCACGCCCCAGATCGACTCATCGAGGTTCATCATGCTCAGGCTGATGGACTGAATGTCGGTCAACGCGGCGATGTCTCCGGGGGCATCAAAGGCTAAATCCACAATATCGGCGCGTGGTTCGACCTGTAACGACACATTGCCATAACAGACTTCGTTGCGTCCGGTGATGTCGCACAGATCATCCACGACGGTTAACACCTCTTCGACCAGACCATCGCAGGTTATATCGGCGGACTGTTGCGCGATGTCGATAGTGTCCGGTGTGGTTTCCGGTTCATCTGTGGGTGTGTTGGTTGGTGTGAGTTGCGCTGTTGGCTCCTCCGTCACCGCTTCAACCGGAGTGTCGGTTGCGGGAACGGTCTGTGCGCCGGAATTATCAGAATCACCACCACAGGCGGTGAGCACAAACATAATCGACACTAGCACGATACTGAAGATACGTCGCATGGTGTGAGTCTCGCTTTCACTCGTTTTTCGTCTTATATGTTCAGTATAGGTGATTCACCGCATTATGCTGAGGGGTAAATAGGTCATGGGGAGCGATTCGCAATAGCGTCTTAAGCATCTATTGGCGCAAAAACATTATAATATGAGGTATTAACGTAAACGATAAAAGGTCAAACAAGCGATGGCATTGAATCAACGAAAAATGCAAAAACAAAAGGGGTTCATGTACTATGTTCAACTGCATGAACGCACATGGGCGTTTGAACGGTATACAGGCAGACCCTCGCTCGAAGAGATTATGTCTACCTCAGTGGTCGTCTTCTGGAAGGCGGCAGGCAAAGAAGACCGCCTAACCATTTCCTTACACGAATCCCTGACCGATGTCGAAAAGCTGTTGTTGCAAATGGTCATCCGCGCCGGTGTAAACACACCAAAACGACGCATCGTCAGGATTTTTAAAGACCACAAGCGCCAAATCCCGCGTAAGTTCAACATTGAATTTGATGAAGTAGACGATAATTAGTCATGCACTCTGGTAATTAACTCGCTATTCGTAGGTATAATACCCACAGAGCACAGTTTTAATGAAGGGTATTCGATTGAATAAACGGCAACGCAACGGAAAAAAGGGATTTATGGACTACGTTCAATTGCACGAACGGGCGTGGGGCATGGAACATTATGCAAACCGTCCTTCGTTGATGGATATTTTGAACGCGCCGGTGGTGGTGTTCTGGCAAGTGATGGAAGGCGAGGATGAACCACAGGATAATCGTGAGATCATCACCTTACACGACACACTTGATGCCATTGAAAAAATTCTCCTGCAAAC
>DAOTXB010000515.1:0-12172 GCA_034435575.1 Anaerolineae bacterium | reverse complement strand
GTAGTGATTCTCGGTTCTCAGACAGGAGAGATGACCCTGGTCCACGACCAAGCCTTGCGAGGTTCCGGACTCTCTTGGTCCCCAACTGGCGATCGGCTTCTATTCAGCATAACCTCGGGCAATCGCGTGGACATAGCTGTTTATAATCTCACAGAAAATAGCACGCTCATTCTCACAGGTACAGAAACCTTTGAATATCACGTTAATCCGGTATGGTCACCAAATAGCCAGACGATCGCTTTCGTATCATCCCAATCTATTGCTTCAAGTGAGGGTATTATTACTCAAATGGACGCATCCGGCAGAAATCGTCGTGTGATTTCTTCGCCATTGTCACGATATCCTGCTTGGCTGTCACTATCATGGTCACCTGATGCTCAGTCGCTGATTGTTGCTGAAACGGAAAACAACGTAAGTAGCTTGCTCGTGATTGACATCGCGAGTAGTACCCAACGGATGCTCATTGTTGGTCCACGAGTGCTGAGTTTTCCACAATGGACAAACTCGCAGACAATTATCTACCAATCTAATAGTGGACCTATTGGATCGGTGTACGAAGCAGACATCAATGGCAATGTTATCCGATCATTATCCGCTGGTATCCCGATACGTAGCTTCGATTACTGGTCAATGTGATTCAGCGCCAACTCGTGTACAAGTAAGAGCATCCTTCACCTAGCTGGAAAGGCACAGTTGAATCGTTCTCAGACGGTGCGTTCTCTGAACCACTCTACCGCCCGTTTTCGTCCTTTTGCTATCATTTGACCTTCGGAAAACGGGAGCAATCCCTCAGTGGCAGTAAAGTTCGATGCGAGTAGACTAAAAACTCAAAGGACACTAACATTGATTTAGTGAAGGCACGTTGCTCGACCTAGGCGACTGAAACAGGTTTTCACCACCATTGCATTGATCATATTCAACCATGTTTATGGACTGTGAGGTTGGAACTGACATCGAATCTATACCGATAACGTTACCTGTTGAGGCAACGGATACAAGCAACACAGCGAACAGAATAATTATTAGCCCTATACGTTTAGACATGGAACTCTCTCCTATATTAGGCGTGATCGACTACGCTAGATGGTGACTACTGGATCGATATAAATTGATTGGGAAGCGTTTGCATCGGTCTTACGCGATCTACCTGTTATGTGTCGACGTGTGATGCGTTTCGTCATTTTCATTATTGCCGGTACGATGGTCGCCGGAGTTGATGGTTCCATCTGGACTTTATTGTTGACGACGCTCTGTGACTGACGCACTTGACGGGCATCTTCGATATATTTGGCATGTTGTTCTTTATTGAACCGATAGGCAAATTCATGATTGTGAGGGTTCATTTTGAGCTCCTGTAGGTGTTGTGCGTTCTGATGCCTCCACTGTATGACAGAGCGGTTGTGCTGTCACTCTCTCAAAAGTGGGGATTCACCTGTCTAAGTGGTGGGGGAAAAGTAGGGTTTCCCCTTAATCCCGCCTCAAACAGGATTATAATAGAAAAATTGATAGTAATTAGCGCGGAGTGAGGCGGCATATGCCAGATCAACAATTACCTAAACTCAAAGGTTACATTTTGGAGGATGCTATCGGTGAAGGTGGGTTCGGCAAGATCTATCGTGCTCGCCAATCTACCGTCGAGCGCGATGTTGCCATCAAGGTTATCCAGCCTCAATTCGCTAACAAAACCGATTTCATACGACGGTTTGAAAAAGAAGCACAACTCGTTGCAGGATTGGAACATTTGCACATAACCCCACTCTACGACTACTGGCGCGATCAGAACGGCGCCTATCTTGTTATGCGCTTTATGCGCGGTGGTAGTGTGCGTGATGCGTTAAACGATGGCGGTTATGAACTGATAGAAATTGCCCGTTTGATTGAACAGGTCGCGACTGCACTCAACTATTCACATGAGCATAGGATCATTCACCGCGACATCAAGCCTGAAAATATCTTGCTTGATGAAGAAGGTAATGCCTACCTTGCTGACTTCGGCATTGCTAAAGATCTGATGCTTAAGACAGAGCGACGCACCGAACCCGGCGCAGTAGTCGGATCATTGGATTATCTGTCGCCGGAACAGGCACGAGGTGAACCGGTCACACCACGTACCGATATTTATAGCCTGGCAGTAGTCACCTTTGAATTACTGACGGGTGAACACCCTTTTGAGGAATTTTCTTCGGTGGAACGCCTATATAAGCACATCAATGATCCGCTACCATTAATTGAATCGCTTGATGACCATATTAGCGAGGATGTCAATGCGGTGATCCAGTGTGCTAGCGCCAAAGACCCAACTAAACGCTACAGCAATGTGATCGCTTTTGCCGAAGCCTTGCGTAAGAGCTTCAAGCTCGATCAAACAGCACCGGAACCCGCACAACTTGAAGAAATTTTGACCCTACGCGAACAGGAGGTGCTCAATCTATTGGCTCAGGGACTAGCCAATCGTGAGATTGCCGATAAATTGTACATCACAACCGGTACCGTTAAGTGGTACAACAAAGTGATATTCCGCAAACTGGGTGTTCACAGTCGGGTGCAAGCGGTGGTCAAAGCGCGTGAACTAGAACTCATTCTGCGTGATAATGAAAAACCCGTTGCTAATAAGATCATCACTACCTCCCTTACGCTACTCGATGATATTAAGAACCCGTATAAGGGCTTGCTCGCTTTTCAATCTAGCGATAGTGCGCTCTTCTTCGGGCGTGATTCTATTACGAAGAAATTGCTCGCTCGTATGCAAGAAACGAATAAACACGCACGTTTTCTTGCTATTGTGGGTCCAAGTGGTAGTGGAAAGTCCAGTTTAGTACGGGCGGGCGTGATTCCGGCGTTGTGGCGTGGAGAAATTCCGGGGTCGGATCAATGGTTCCTTGTGGACATGGTTCCTGGTAAAGCACCATTGGACAATCTTGAGGTTGCCCTTACGCGTGTACTCTCAGACAGAGGACTCAACCTTTACGAACAACTTACGCGTGATAGTCGAGGTTTGCTCCGTATCGCCGATATGATTTTACCCGATGATAGTAGCGAACTTGTCATCGTGATCGACCAGTTCGAGGAAGTTTTCTCACTGGTAGAACATGAAGATAACCGCCAGCATTTTCTCGATTTGCTATTGAGCGCGAGTACTGAACCTCACAGCCGGGTGCGTGTTATTGTCACACTTCGTGCCGATTTTTATGATCGTCCTTTGCACTATCCAACATTCGGCGCGGTGTTGCGCGCAAGAATGGAGACGATTTTACCCCTCACTGTGGAGGAACTTACACATACAATTGTCGAACCGGCAAAGTATGTCAAGACAACTTTTGAGGAAGGGCTGGTTACACAAATCGTCAGCGATATAAATTATCAGTCTGGTGCCTTACCCTTGCTTCAATATGCGCTCACTGAACTCTTCGAGCGTCGTAGTGGGCGTGTGATTACTTGGGATGCCTATCATGATATTGGTGGTGCTGTTGGTGCGCTGGCACACCAAGCAGAAGAACTTTATCATGAACTCGACGCGACAGCCCAGGACATTGTCCATCAATTGTTCTTACGCTTGGTCACCTTAGGCGAAGGCACAGAGGATACGCGCAGACGGGTTAATCAGCAGGAACTCATCAGTCTATTTGATGATCAAGACCTTATAGAAGAAGTGATTGATGTTTTCGTAGAGCATAGACTGCTTGCACTTGATAATGATGAACAGTCGCGTCAACCTACTGTCGAGGTCGCACACGAAGCCATCATCCGTGAGTGGGAACGCTTAAAAAGTTGGCTCAATGACAGTCGCACGGACATTCGACAGCATCGTCAATTGGCACGTTTAGCCACTGAATGGCATGAGGCAAATGAAGATCAAAGTTTCTTACTGCGTGGCGGACGGTTAGAACAATTTAATATCTGGAAGGAAATTACCGCGATACGCCTCACCCCGGAGGAGGGACAGTATCTTCAGACCAGCAAGAAAGTCTATACTCAGCAACAAGAAGCAGAACAAGCACGACAGACACGTGAAGCTAACCTAGAAAGGCACGCCCAGCAACGTATGCGCTATCTGGTTGTGGCTCTGGTGATAATGTTGGTTGGTGCGGTGTCGGTTTCAATCTTTGCATTCGACCGCGAACAACGGGCAAACGCCGCACAGGCAACCAGCGCAATCAACGCATCTCGCGCGCAGGAATTGGCGTTGATAAACGAGTCGCGGGTCGCCCTTGCTGAAGAGGATACCGAAACAGCACTGGCATTTGCAATGCAGGTAAATAGCGTAGACGCACCTTCGGAGGCATCTCAGGCGATACTGGCACAAGCCGGATATAGCCCCGGTACAGTACGACTATTTGAAAATACAACCGAGGTGTGGAATTTGGCTGTGAACGCCGAGCATGGTTTATTGCTCACGATCCCTGTTTATGACTTAGAGAAGGTTCTGTATGCGCTAGAAACAGGCGAAATCATTCACCGATTCGGGCAAGGAGAAGAGGGCGCTGTACCGGCTTCAGCCGGTGATATTAGTGCAAATGGTGAGGTGGTCGCTTATGGTCAAGTTGATGGCGTAATCGTGTTGTACAGCGTCGAGAGTGGTGAGGAACTACGACGTTTAGAAACTAATGCGCCGAATAGCATCCTTGACCTTGCCTTTTTGCCAGATAACCGGCGTTTACTGGTTGCGTACTCCGGTTTTGACTCCACAGGTACCTGTGAAGGTGATTTGCTGATGTGGGATTATCAGACCGGCGACATTGTGCTGGATTTTGATGTGCCCTCTGATTGTATTCCTGAAATCTACCTATCCACTGACGGCGAAGTTGCAGTTACTGGCGGGTCTGTTAATAGCACGACCCAATCTGATGATCATGGCATTATTTCTATCTGGGATTTAAACACCGGCGAAGAACTGCAACGCTTGGGCGCGGGTGGTGAAGGGCATCAGCGGATTGCCATTAGTGTAGTAATGACACAGGATAGGCAGATGATTGTTAGTTTCGGCGCGGATTCACGGCTCATATTCTGGGATATAGTTACAGGTGAACCGGTGCAGATCATCGAAAATACAACAAGTAACTGGTCTAACTCATTCCTAGCATTAAGCCCGGACGAACGCACAGTCGGATTGACCAGTAACCTCAACGAAGGCAAGATTACATTATATGACATGCAAACTTATGAAGTGACAAACAGATTAGAAAGTTATCTGGATGCAGTTTATCGGATCACCTTCGTACAAGATTCCAATCATATCATCGTAGCAGGACATGGTGGGTACACACGTCTGGTTGACCTAGCATATGGTGCAGAAATACGTCGTACGTCCATACAACTCCCTGAAGAAATCAGATCAGGTGCTCAGCAAGAGCAACATGTAATAAAAAGGGCTTTTTCTGCTGATTATGAGCGTATTCTTTATACAGTGGCACGATTTGATGCCCTGCCTGATGCGGCTGATGTCCCTGCCATCCACTATCTTTATGATCTCGAAACAGGCGAGCAACTAGCGGAATACCACAATGAAGACTTATTCAACGCCACGGGCAGTACGTTTGTGGGGACAGATCGGATCGCCACCGCTTTTCAGGATGGGACAGTAATCATCTGGGATATCAATACTGGTGAAGAACTACAACGCTTCACCTTGAATGTGACTCAATTGGAACCTCAGTCCAGATTTTACAGTGAGCGATTGCTAGTACTGGGACCGAGTTTCGATCAAATCCAACCTGGTAAGCCCATTGTGATGATCGACCTTAGGAGTGGAGAAGTCACACAATTTGTACAGGATGACCTCGTCATTGTCTACTGGATGCTTTCCCCGGACGAACGGCATTTACTGACCACCACGATTGATGGACTAATACTGGTATGGGATACCGCAACCGGTGACCTCCTGCACGAATTTGACGCACATAACGCCGGTATACCTGCTAGAATCGGCGATATCGCACCTGACAGTGAGACGGCATTATCATTCAGTACGGGTGAACTCATTCATTGGGACATCGCAAATGGTGAAATTCTCCATCGCTACAACGTCGGCTCGTCGCGAGTTGTATACCCGGCATCATTTTTATCACAGGAGATTATTTTCCGGGGCGATGAGATGCAGTTATTGGATATCGAAACCGGGACGTTAATACGCACATTTTCACCATTAGATAGCGTCGTATCGGTTCGCGTTACGCCGGCTAATGATCTGCTTGCCTTCCCTGAATTAAATGTACAACTGCAGGCTAGCGAATTTCATTGGTGGCGGTTGGATGACCAGGATGACTTGATTGCATGGATAGAAAATAATCGCTATATTCGCGAATTCACCTGTCAGGAACGTGAACTTTATAATATCGAGCCTCTTTGTGGAACATGAAGTTGGTTAATAACTGCGTCAACCTGGTCATTGGATATCAAAAGGGCGAAAAGGGGCGGTAATGTGCTTGAGGAAATGTCTCAGCCTGTTGAAAAATAGGTTTGAATCAGGTTTGATGTAATGTCATCATGAGCAGGAGGTACAAAGCCATGATGGGCATCAAAAACCGCAATTTCAAGACAAAAAACAACATTTGTTTGGAGCAACTGGTTCCTGAAAATCATTTTTATCAGGTATTGGAAAGTAAACTTGACATCAGTTTTGTGCGTGAACGCGTTCAGGATTTTATGCTCCTTACTTCGAGCTAACGCGACGATTGTCTCGCAACAGCACGAAACATGCACCAGAGCCAAGTTTAGGGGGCAAGGACAAAGTGAACGGACACGTTCCATCAGCATCATCAGCCCAATGTCCAACAACAACCTTACGATTTAGTCGCATCCGTGAAGCCATGAAGCCGAATTCACGGTCACCATGTGCCGCCTGATTGAGATTCATAAAATCCATGTTGATCTCTGACCACGGGATGTCGCGATTATACTGCGTGTGTAAATGTGCTAATGGCTTCTGTAAGGCACTTAATCCTGCAATCCAGTTCTTCGCGGGGCTAAATGTGTGCATCCATGTGACAATGCCTACACATGTTTCGGTAGCGTTGGCTTCCATACAAATAGAGTGAATAGCATTTGGAGTGGGTAGCACCGGTTTGAAGACCACACGTACTGGAATCGAGGTACTATCGTTCAACGCGGCGACGATTTCACGCGAGTGTGTTGCGACCTGTTCGATCGCGTCTTGTCCGTAGAGTTGTTGGCTACCGACCAAAAACCAGATTTCGTATTTACTAAGATCAATCATGATAGTCCTTTTAAGAAGTTTAGTTATTGCCCGTAGACGTTCTGGTAGCGATCATATAATTTATCTATATCAGCGGGGCGATGGTCAGCGGTGTGCCGATTTGTAGAGCCGTCCAGATAATTACGGCATTGTCCTCAGTCATGATGTGGGAATGCCAACATCTATGGTGAATTCTATAACGTGATGCAATCAAATCTTGATGTAGCTGTACAACGTGTCGCACTCGGTGACGCAAGTGCGGAAGAAGCACTCAGCGAAGCGTCAGATATTGTGCGTATGGAGACTGGGTTAGACTAAAAACATGCTATTGTCCAAAAATCACGGTGTTGTGTCCAATATGCAAAAACCGTGACTCACGGAGTATCCAGAACTTATGGCAGAAAAATTTATTCTGAAAACACCTTTCCAGAAACAGGGGCAGACACAAGTTTTTTGTCTCGCTCTGGCACACACTCACACGGCATCGTGCGCCCTATTTATTGTCTGTAAACGGGGTATAAAACCCCACCTTCAGGTGGTATGTAGTTTACTCTTGACGTAGTAGGCAAGGGTTCGTTCTCAGATAGCCTAAAATCGCTGAATCCAAACGGACGCTATCTCATCGCAAACCCCAGACTTCTACAGAGAGTTCGCGGACAATGGACTTCAATAATAAGTAGTAAGAAAGTGATATTTGGCACAGCATACCCAAAGGCTGAAGGTATAGTGTTCCTCAAAGAGTTGATCGAGGCAGGCAAGATAAAGTCGATTATTGATAGACGTTATCCATTAGAACAGGCTGCCGAGGCTCATTGCTATGTCGAAACGGGTCATAAAATAGGATATGTCGTCATCTCTATTCAACTGACATGACTCAGATGAGGCTCATAACAGTCGTCATCCATCATCTAGTGTGCTGGCTTATGGAATGCGCCCCAATCCGCAGGGTCAAGCGATACGCGATTCTCTGGTGGGGTTTTCTCAGTTTCCACGATATTTGCTCTCAACCTTGATTAGTAGGGTAGGGCAATCATACCCAGCCGACAGAATCATATCATAGAACAAAATAATGACGCTTATACAAAACAATTAGTACATTTTGTAGAACAATCAATCTGCTATCCTGCATTATCTTGATATTTTTCCCGGATAGTGGCGAGTTGTTTTTCCGTATTTGCGAGTAACTTCTGTGTCAGCGTTAATCCGGTACGCTTGCCTTCTGGCTTTGCTTCCAAATCCGCGATCTTGAGGCGGAATTGTTCTGCGGCGATGATCAATTCATCATATCGTTTCAAATCGACTGCACTCATGTTTTCCGGTTTTAATGGTTGCGGCGACTTTTGTTCTGATTTTGTGTCTATCTGAGTTTTTTCTGTAAGTACTAATGGTTCAACCCGTGTTATAGACTTATCTGACTGTGTTTTTACCGTGCTCGATGCTTTGTTAGATTGTTCAGTGCCATGACCTGCTTTTACCTCTTTAGCTGTGCGATTTTTGCGCGTCTTGACATCTGTAGCGAAAACAGTGATGCCTTTCACATCAGGATCATCGAATGCCAATCCCTGTACAACCAACTGCTCATCCGAATCCTTAATTTTTGACTCCACCTTATCCCATTGTTGTTTGGCAATATAGACAGTGTAGATTGTTTTGTGTTCTGGGAAAGGCGGTAATCCGCCCGGCAAGGATACATCACCACTAGTGTGTGCCATCCTCGTAATAACCACATCTGCTTCATGGCTAATTTGTCCGGCTTTTCCGATCAACGTGACTCGCATTTCATCCACCCTTCCATCTTCATTTAGCTCGGAAATGACTTTATGTCGCTGTGACCAGTCGAATTTACGCCATCGTGTTTTCCTATTTGACCAGCTTTGCCTGGAGAAAATCTCGTCGCGTTGTTCATCTGTCATCAAACTGCGAGCAAGATAAAAGAATAAGCCGCCCGGTGTACGTTGCTTTTTACCGTCGAGCGTTTTCATCCCACCTTCTTGATTGATACGAAGAGTCTCTTTGAGGATGTTCTCGCAAAAATTCTGCCCACACACACGCATAATATTCATGAGTTGTGCGCGTGGTGCTTTTTGTGTCTCATTTAAGGTCGTGGCGATGTGCAAAAATGCTTCGTATTGTTTTGATGTGAGTACGTGCTTTTTTTTCGTCACTGCACCGTCCTTTGTTCGTGTGCGTATGCAAAGTATACCATTTCTAGTCATTGTTATAGGCGAATTGACAACGATTGGTACATGCATATCGAATAGTTATTGATAAAATAGTAAGACCAATATCCAAATATAAAACAGACTGGTTGGAAAGGTATTCAACATGAAATTGATGATGTACAACGAGCATGATGCGGTTTATGTCGGAATTGTCACCGATGCTGGTGTGATCAAAACTGCGGTGACGACTGACGCATTCTATGCAGAAGGTGGTGGGATACAGTTATTATCATCCTACGCGGATTCGGGTGACGTTGTGCCAGAAGATAGTCTGGCAATTGCGCCAGTGGTTCCTAATCCAGGCAAGATTATGTGTGTGGGGTTGAACTATCGTAGACATGCGGCAGAAAGTGGTATGGCAGAGCCAAAGTTGCCTGTGTTGTTCAGTAAATTCAATAACACGATTGCGTCTCAGGGCGAAGATGTGCCAGTATCACCTGAATGGAATCAGGTTGATTACGAATCTGAATTGGTCGTCGTCATGGGCAAGAAAGCGAAAAATGTCAGCGAAGCTGATGCCCTAGATTACGTGCTCGGTTACTGTAACGCCAATGACCTCAGTGAACGCGAATTGCAATTTGTGAGTGGACAATGGTTACTCGGTAAAACAGAGGATAAGTTCATGCCGATTGGTCCATATCTTGTGACGACGGATGACATCCCTGATCCACAAAATCTGAGTATCAAAGGGTGGCTGAATGGGGAACTGCGACAGGATAGCAACACTGCCGATATGATCTTCACCGTCGCGCAAGTGATTGCTTACGCGACAAAATATATGACGCTCAATGCCGGAGACATTATCTCAACCGGTACACCAGAAGGTGTCATTCTCGGTATTCCAGAAGACGAGCGCCAATGGCTCAAAGCTGGAGATGAATATACTGTTGAAATTGAAGGACTTGGCAGATTAAGCAATACATTGGTGGAGGCATAGCGATGTCGAAATACCTAGTCACAGGGGCAATGGGATGTATCGGCGCGTGGACGTTATATCACCTGGCGAAATCGGGCAAATCGGCAGTCAGTTTTGATCTGAGCGATCAGCGGGATCGTTTGGACTTATTGATGAGCAGGGAAGAGCAAGAGGCGATTACGTTTGTGAATGGGGATTTGACCGACGAAAAGGTGATCTTTGAGCTATTTGAAACGCACGGAATCACACATGTGATTCATCTCGCGGCTTTGCAAGTACCGATGGTCAGGGCGAACCCGATACTTGGCTCTCGGGTGAACGTGACCGGCACAACCAACATCTTTGAAGCCTGTGCCCGTGCGAATGTGAAACATCTAGCCTATGCGTCATCAATTGCTGTGTACGGTCCACCGGAGCTGTATGAACAATCGGTATTGCCACATGATGCACCCATGCTCCCGCACACACTCTATGGTGTATTCAAAGTCGCCAATGAGGGCACAGCAGACATCTATTGGCGAGAACATGGCATTTCCAGTGCCAATTTGCGCCCATATACGGTCTATGGGGTAGGGCGTGACCAGGGGTTGACCAGTGAGCCGACCAAAGCGATGTTCGCAGTTGCTAAAGGCGAGGACTATCACATCAGCTTCGGTGGAAAGATGCAATTTCATCTCGCATCCGATGTGGCACAGCAGTTTATCCATGTCGCCGAAACACCCGGTGAAGGGGCATTAGGGTTTAACCTCGGCACGCTGCCGATTGAGGTGCAGGCTGTGGCGGATATTATCAATAGTATCGTGCCAGATTCCAAGGTGACTGTTGGTGATACAAAGTTGCCATTTCCCGAAGGGTTTGATGCGTCTGCATTACATCGCCAGTACAGTCAAGTTTACGAGACACCGCTAACAGACGGCATTCGCGCGACGATAGAGGCTTTCCGCGCATAAGTTGTGTTTAATCAATCAATATGCCACAGCTTGTACAACGAACCATGAGTGCAACTGTGGCATGTTTGCGTAGGTCTATTTCGTGAAAGTATCATCTAACCATCCTTTTCCGCGTGACCATTTGCGGCGGGTACGATCTTCAAATGTCAGCGTCACTACAAAGGACCCATCGTCATCCCACTGAAAATGTTCATCAACAATAGTACGTGTTTCTGCGCCAAATTTTGCGAGATCCGTTTCCGGTGTCCATTTGGTGCGATCCGGCAGGGTTGTTGTACGATCAAACTGTACAGTGTCGTCGATGAGTGTGCCGGATAAGTTTGCTTTGGATAAATCCGCACCTTTCAAGTTGACTCCACCAAGATCCGCACCTGATAAATCTGCTTCGGTCAAATTAGCGTTTTCTAGGTTTGCTTCAAGCAAGATTGTCGCAGAAAGGTTGGCAATTTGCATTTGAGTATGAGCAAATATGGTTCCCGCGAGTTGTGCGCCTTGCATATTCGCTAGACGTAAATCCGCATCGGAGAAATTGGCACGGCGTAAGTCAGCACCTCTCAAGTTGCCCCGCATCAGCACCGTTTTTCGTAGATCCGCACCCCGTAGTTCAGCTTCGTGCAAATCGACATTGAGCAGGTTTGCACCATCTAAGATGGATTGCGAGTCGGTGACGATGACCGTGTTGGTAAAGGCGGGGTCATCAAAGTCACGCCCCAACCACCCGCGTTTACGGATGGTGTCCAATGCACTGACGGCTGTGGCATGAATTGGACTTCCAGCTTCCCGTACAAGTTGTTCCTGTAAATCCTTGATACGGCGGTGTTCCTCGCGTCGTTCTTGTAGATAGTTTAGTACGAAGATTGTGAGGATAACACTGACGGCTTCTGGATAAAGA
>DAOTXB010000514.1:0-2484 GCA_034435575.1 Anaerolineae bacterium | reverse complement strand
TTTCATTTTCAAACAGAAGATCCATGCCAATCTTCAATGTGCCTAGCGCGGCATAAAGATGAGTACGCATGAAGTTAGCGAGTGTAAACTGACTTTCTGGCATCCGTACGAAGAGGGGTACGCCCACCTCAAAACCTGTAATCGGTTCACCCGCGATATAATTATAGGCTAGCAATCCTCCACCATCGACATCTGCCTTGAGCGCTTGATTGTATAACGTCTCAAATAATTGTGTCTGATTAACCTCAAACCCCAGCGCGTCTGTAAACTCACGAAATAGACCGACCCACGCATCGAGATCAGAGGTGCAAGTGTTGGTATGCACCATGGCAACCGGCAGACCAGCAGGCGTTGTCACCATGTCGATCTCGGTGTGCAGTTGCGAAAGCGCGTTCTCCAGCACAATCATGGCAAACACAGAAGTGCCAGCTGAAACATTACCAGTACGTTTTGCCACACTGTTAGTCGCAACCATCCCCGTACCAGCATCACCTTCTGGAGGAGATAGGGGAATTCCTGCGTGTAGCTGACCTGTCGGATCAAGCAACTTTGCACCGTCTTCAGTAAGACTCCCGGCGCGCTCTCCTGCTACAAGAACTTCTGGCAGAATGTCTTGCAATTTCCATGGTACGTTTGTTCCTTTGAGTAGACTGTTGAATGCTGTGAGGTAGTTCGTATCATAATCATTCGTTTGACTATCAATTGGGAACATGCCGGACGCTTCGCCAACTCCCATGACCTTTCGTCCCGTGAGCTTCCAGTGAATATATCCAGCTAAAGTCGTTAGGTGTGCGATATTTTCTACGTGAGGCTCTTTATTCAAAATCGCTTGAT
Source organism: Anaerolineae bacterium (assembly GCA_034435575.1). Lineage (GTDB taxonomy): Bacteria > Chloroflexota > Anaerolineae > Aggregatilineales > Phototrophicaceae > JAVJSU01. The sequence goes on along the minus strand of DAOTXB010000514.1, from coordinate 1,650 downwards.
AAAGGTGTGCGATGCTCCAACGTAGGGGAATATTGAACTGAAATAGCGTGGTAAGGGACTCTGCCGCTTGCGCTGTTGTTGTGTTGCGCCATGTCCGAAACGGTACGAGCAGATTAGCTGAGTGGTCAAACGGCATATAACCATGCATCATGCCACTAAAGCCAATTGCACCGAATGTGTGGAGTTGTGTGCCATATTTACCTAAAACTTGGTCGCGCAGATCACGATAACAGGATTGAAGCCCTTTCCAGATTTCATCAAGATGATACGTCCAGAATCCGTTTTCGTATTGATTTTCCCATGCATAACTTCCGGAAGCAATCGGTGTATGATCTTCGCTGATAAGGATAGCCTTGATGCGGGTCGATCCAAACTCAATCCCCAATGCGGTTTGTCCGTTTGCAATTGCTTTTTGATAATCAATCTGGCTCATGTGCTATTCCTTGAGCATGCACTCATTAATAAGTAAATTCTTTGGTGGACACTTTTGTCGCACAAATCTGATACTTCCATTATAGTCATGATAACAATATTTTGATGACTTTACCCTATGATTTGAAGACCTTGCTATAAAACATATAGCGTTGCACTAATTGTGGATATTCAGCTATGATTGTGATTTTCCTTGTTGCTTGCTTGATGTCCGTCTTTACTGTGTCGAAGCCATTGAAACACATGAGATCAATCGCTCCGACTACACTGGCATACGCGTCGTGCATCTTATTTCCCAAAACATCCACCATCACTATTGACCCAACCAAGCCCATTAAATATTATGAAAATCATATGAGATTTGGCGCTCAATGTGTTGACGCGAATCGCAAGACTCTGTACATTCTATCTTTGATGTTTTGTGCATTCTGGCACAAACTATGTTTACGCTAGGCAAATTTTTCACCATAGCATGTGAAGCAGAAAACGCTTTCTAACAATCAAAGCTGGGTCATTAAGTAATTTGTGAAGTTCAGGACACTAACTTTATAAAGTGTTTCCTACAATTAGGAGAAGAGATGGTATTCGCGGTTACCATTGTAGTACCATTATTGCTAGCACTTGGTGCATTGCTGACAAGTCATTATCTAAGTTCAGCGCGACAGGGCTGGGTGATTGCAGGTGTCATGGCGACCTTGTTTTTGCTTGTCCTCACACAATATCCTCAAGTCGTTGACGAAACCAGTCTTTCTTTTACAACCGACTGGATGCCACAGATTGGGCTGGAACTATCGCTCTATATTGACGGGTTATCCATGCTTTTCGTTGTACTCATTCTTGGAATGAGCGTTGCCGTGATGTTCTATACTGGTTACTACTTCGACAATCCGCAGAAGTCCGGGCGATTTTACACCCTGCTACTCGCATTCACGGGGAGTATGCTGGCGCTGGTCATGGCAGGCAACCTGTTAACATTATTCATCGCGTGGGAAATGACTAGCCTTCTCTCGTTTCTGTTAATCAGCTTCAAGGGCAAAGATGCTGAGGCGCGATCTGGTGCTTCGCAGGCATTGATGATTACGGGCGGTGGTGGCTTGGCTTTACTGGTCGGTCTACTACTGATGGGTAGTGCGGCAGGCTCGATGGCATTTACCGATATTTTGTCTAGTGGAGACTTGCTCAGAGAGCACGAATGGGTCGGTGCGATTACCGTTCTCC
>DAOTXB010000513.1:0-22974 GCA_034435575.1 Anaerolineae bacterium | reverse complement strand
GTGGCGGTGGCAGGCTTGCTTTCAGTGTCGATCTTCCAAGCCATAAGAAGCGGGTACAGCACCACGCGCAGTCTTGGCATGATTATCGGTCTTGTCGCATTGTTGAGCGGTGCATTGATCTGTGTGAATACAGTCACTCGACTTAACTTCAGCGGGAATAGCACCACGCTTGAACATCTGGATCGTATCACCGTTAATGAAAGAGTGTATACCCTTGCGTCCATGGATACACGACTCACGGAACCGTATTTTCTGAGAAATTCACTGGTGCTATTCGAATGTACTGATGCCACTGAGAGTGAATGCCATCCCGTACACACACAATTTTTGGGTACTGAATTAGAAACTTTGCCACCTGTCATGCTTGAGGCATTCGCTGGCGCAGTCACTCTGGGTGTAGATGGTGATGTTGTATATCAGGGTGGAAATATTATCGCGCCAGCCTTACCGGATGATTTACAGACGATTACACCGGAAAATGCGGAGTCGCTGACTCGGTTACTGTCATTTAATGGGCTTGGTTATGCGCTGGATTGGTCAACAGACGGGGAGCAACTCGTTGTCGGTGGTATATCTGGCGTGTGGGTGTATACCTTTGAGGAAGGGCGTACAGAGACACAAATCTTGCAAACCAACTCCAATGGTCCAATGCAACAGGTAATTTTTAACGCAGATGCCACACAATTAGGTATTGTAACGCGTTTCGATGAGACGTTTAATGTAGGATCATTCCGCGTGATTGACATGACTACGGGCAATGAAATTGACATTTCTCAGTTTGACTATGGTGAAGTTGCCGCAATGGGTGCTGACCTGAATGTGATCGCTTCCGGTTTGGTGAATAGCGTCACGGTACGCCGAATGGATCGTGCGCGGGCGTTCGCGGCTTATGAAACCTCAGAACAGCGTCCCGTTTATGCAATCGACATCAGCCCTGATGGTAGGTTGGTGGCTATTGCGGGTCAAGAGATTCCGCCAGATGACGAAGATAATGAGAATGATGACGAAAACGCGACACCCTTTTTCGGGATTGAGGATTTTGGATATATGAGTTTGCTCGACCTCGATACAGATGAGGTTGTTTTTTCCGTGCAAATGTTGGGTACATTCGATGTTCGCGGTGTGCTCGCGTTTAGTGATGATAGTCGACTGATTGCCTATTCCCGTCAAAATGACATTGGTGATACTGAAATTGTCGTGTGGGATATAGCAACACAGGAAGAAATTCAGTCCTTTCGTATTCTGGGCACAAGTAGCTTTGTGACAGCGATTGACTTCAATACCGATAATATGCTTTTTGCGACGGGGAGTCGTGATGGCACTGTCCGTTTGTGGGATATGGAATCGGGTGATCGCCTCTCTACTATTCAGGTTGCTGACATCACGATCAACGATTTAGCATTTCGTCCTGATGGGCATGTGTTGGCGTTGACCAGCGATTCCGGTGAGATTGTGTTGCTCGGCGCAGAGTAAACTCATGCTGGTTTTGGCAAAATAATTGTCCTCTATGCAATTCAGAAAGTGGAAAATCAACGTAATACTCAGAAATAATTCATATGATATTGTGAAAACTGCCCTATAATTAGGGCAATTATCCATTATGGAGTATTACATGAGCGATGTTAAAAGTACCTTCTATTCTGAGTTAACGTCGATTGAAAAGATCATTGAACTTACCAATCCAGATTATTATGTGGATGTCCCGCGTGATTGGCTGATTGCGTTGACAGATGTGCGCGGTAGCACGGTTGCGATTGAAAACGGGCGCTATAAAGATGTCAATGCGGTTGCCGCCGCTTCTATTGCTGCAATGTTGAACGTGGTTAAAGGGTTGGATATTCCCTATGTCTTTGGTGGTGACGGCGCATCAATTTTAGTTCCACCAGAATTTCGTGAACGGACACGTGAGGTTTTAGCCGCTACACGCAATCTGTCGCGTGATTATTTCGATCTTGAATTGCGCGTGGGGATTGTGCCGGTGCGTGATGTCTTGATCGAAGGATATGATGTACGCGTAGCCAAAATGCACGTTTCGGATAATTTTCAGCAAGCTATCTTCATGGGCGGGGGAATCTCTCATGCAGAATATTTGTTTAAACACGAGATACGTGGGAAGTTATATGCGGTTGATTTTGAGGGAGAACCGCAGGCGAATTTTGACGGGTTTGAATGTCGTTGGAACGCCGTGCCGAGTAAACATGACGAGACAATCAGCATTATGGTGATTGCTCAGGGCAATTCGGATCAACAGGCTGTTATTTACGATGATGTGTTACACAACATTGAACTCATCTATGGCACGAGTGACCATCGTCACCCCATTACCGTAGAAAATATGAAATTGGCGATGAATCCTAATAAACTCATTACCGAAGCAAAGATTCGGTATCAGGATATTAGTTTACGGCGCTTACTCGGTATGTTGCAGAACTCAATAAAAGCGGCATTTGCGATGTGGGCGAACATCGGTCAGTGGGGCACATATAAAGAGTTGTTTATAAACTCTACTGACCATGAAAAGTTTGATGATGCGCTCCGCATGACTATCTCTGGTACAGAAGCCCAGCGGGATACACTTGACGCGTACCTCCATCAGATGCATGCACAGGGGCAATTGGTATTCGGCACGCATGTCGCGTCTCATGCACTCGTGACCTGTATCGTCTTTGATTATTTTGGTCAGCAGGTACATTTTGTAGATTCTGCTGATGGTGGCTATGCACTCGCCGCAAAACAGCTCAAGGCACAGTTAGCACAATTAACGTCTGATGTGCGGGCGGTGTCTTAAACCTTCACACCGTAAATTCACAGTGATAATCTTGAGCAAGATATATCACTGTGAATAATAGTGTTGTAATTATGCTTACTTGTCGCGGGTGAGTTGGAACCCGTTCATAAACTGTCGTTGTAGCAGAATGAAAATAATCAATGGTGGCAAACTTGCAATCACCGCGCCGAGCATCAATGGACCAAAACTATCACCCGTTTCAATCCCACTCACGAGCGAACGTAACCCCACCTGTACCACCTGCTTGCCCTGTTCCTGAACAATCATCAGGGGCCAAATGTATTGGTTCCAAGCATACAAAAACTGAATGACCGCTAACGCGCCGATGGTGTTCCAGCTAATCGGCACTAACACACGGAATAAGAATTGCATCGGGTTTGCGCCGTCCATCTGTGCCGCTTCTGAAAGCTCGGCAGGGATATTGGCGAAGTGTTGACGGAACAAAAATGTACCTGTAGCACTAGCCATAAACGGCACAATCATCGCTTGGTAGGTATCGCCCCAGCCAAGACCGGAAACGACTCTAAAAAGGGCGATTGCCATAACTTCGGTTGGCATCATCAAGGTAATCAATACGAAGCCGAAGATCAACCATTTGCCGGGAAAACGGAAATAGACGAACGCCAAGCCTGCCATGAGCGATAGCACGGTTTTCGCCGCTGTGACCGCGATGGAGATGAACACGCTATTGACCATGTATCCACCTAATCCACGTTGATTCATGACCACGTTCCAATTACGCTGTAGGTCATCACCCGGCGTAAATTGGTAGTTGAACACTTCCGCATTGCCCTGTGTTGATACAATGAGCGCATAGAATAAAGGAAAGCCCATGAGCAAAATGGCAACCAGTAAAATTGCGTGGGCGTACCATCTTTTGGGTAACCATGAGGGTTGATTACGTTGTGTATTTACCCCCACACTGGCGGCGACTGTGCCTGGTGTTTGTTGTGTGTCCTGTGCCATGATTACGCTCCGTAGCTCACGCGATTGCGACTTGTGCGGAATTGAATAACTGTGATGCCGATAACGATCATAAAGAGGATCAATGATTGTGCGGCGGCTTTACCAAGATCACGATTTTCTATCCCCAAAACATACACTTCATACATCAAGGTTGAGGTTGAATTCACCGGACCGCCTCCTGTTAAGAAGTCAATCAAACCGAATGTTTCAAAGAACGCATATGTCGTGTTCGTCACGACCAAAAAGAAGGTGATGGGCGACAGAGAGGGTAAGACGATTCGGAAGAAGCGTTGAAAGGCATTTGCGCCATCAATCGCCGCCGCTTCGATCAGATCATTCGGTACATTCTGTAAACCTGCAATGTAAAAGAGGATGTTAAAGCCCATAATGTTCCACACACTTGCCAGAATAATCGTCCATGGCGCGATATTAGGATCAAGTAACCATGGGACGGTGATCCCAAATAACCCTTCTAGGATATAGTTGATGATCCCTGCAATCGGATTAAACAGCAGTTGGAAGATGATCCCTGCAATAACGGGCGAGAGTGCATAGGGCCAGACAAGTAGAATACGATAGAAACGTGCGCCTTTGATAGGAAGATATGCCATTGTTGCGATAAGAAGCGAAAGGGACAGCGCAAACACCATAATGCCGATGGCAATCGCAAAACTGACGATTAAACTATCGATATAACCAGGATCATCGACCAGACGCGTAAAATTATTTAGGCATTCAAAACGTGTGCGCGATGTACCGAGACGGGCAAGCAATGTCGAAAGCCGAAATGTTTCGAACATTGGGTAATAGAGAAACAAACCCAGAATAAACACTGTAGGGAATAAAAATATTGCCGCGATGGGTAGTCCACCCTTAAACGCGCCTGGCTGTGTATCCGGTGCGATGACGCTTTCGCCTTTTAACAAACGTTGTGCAAACCAGTTGACCACAGAAAGCGCCGCGGCAATGCCGACTGCAATTAGCGCTAATCCTAAAACAAGATCAAGTGTTTCGCGTTCAGTTTCGAAGGTGCAAAAATTTAGCGGAATCATGAACAGGCTCGCGCCAATAACCCCGCCAATGATCCCTAATCCCGCACCAATGATTGGCGTGCTACGACGTGTACGGGAGAAGATATAGGTTAGCGCCACCGCACCAATCACGGCGGAAATGGCGACAACGAGAAATGGAGAGATATGATACATATGTTCCTCCGTCGTGATAAACAAAACAGGGGCAAGCCAGATGGTCGCCCCTGTTGGAAATGCTACAAACTAGCGTTTACTCTTCGACGTACAGGAAGTTGTACTCTTCAAGCAGAACGTTGGCTTCTTCTTCTGCCGCTTCTAGTAATCCAGAAACATCAGAACCAAGTAGCATTGCATCTTCGATTACCTGGGTGATGATATTACGAGTTTCTACAAACGTTCCGAAGATGGCACCCTGCGTGGCGCGTGTAACCTGTGATTCACCAAGTTGTGCGCTGGCGACGGCAAAGTTCGGGTTAGTCTCGAACCAGTTACCGGCTTCCAGAGGCATAAAGGTGTTGTTTTCGAAGTCCCATGCCAGCATGTTGTCTTCTGGCACATCTTCTAATAGCGCAATGGAGCTATTACGGATCGGAACATAACCACTCGTTACGTGCCAGGAAGCGCTGTTTTCTGTGTTGGAGAAGTACAGCAGGAAGGCAAGTGCGCCATCTTCTGCTTCTGCACTCAAACCGTCAGTAACCCACATGGTTGCGCCACCGAGGATGTTGCCTGTCCAACCAACTTCACCATCATAAACCATACGGCTGGTCACAACGTCAAAACCATTTTCTGCGGCGCTGTTGGTGATACCACCGGCGCTGGCGGAACTGGTCATGATAAATGGAACCTGCTGACTGGAGAATGCTTGTACGGTACCGGGCCAATCGCGCTGTACACCACTGTATACATAGTGACCGGCTTCGTACATATCCTGGTGCCATTGCACAATATTCTGTGAAGCATCGCTGGTCAGGTTAATTTCTGTGGCACGACCATCGCGACCATTACCATTGTTTGTCAGTTCGGTGTCTTGCTGGGCAAGCCATTGTTCAAAGAACCAACCGTGGTTGGGCCAGGTGATACAACCGGAAATGTCACCAGATTCGACCATCGGGGTCAGTTGTGCACAGGCGGCTTCTAGGTCTTGCCATGTTTCTGGAATTGTATCAATGCCAGCTTCGGCAAGCATGGTGGTGTTAGCATACAGAATCGGGGTAGAGGTGTTCCACGCTACTGAAGCCCATTCTTCCTCAACGGTGTAGTAAGCGGAGATCACTTCGACAATGTCATCAAAGTTAACGGGGATACCGGCAACTTCTTCACGACCATCGATAATCTGATTAACGGGTTTGAACCAACCGCTATCCAGTGCGAATTGTGTACCTACTTCAAATAGCTGGATGATTTCCGGGGCAGTACCATTTTCTTGTGCCAGTGTGTAGGCATCGAGAAGTGGCTCATAATCGGAATATTCCTGAATGACCACGTTGTACTGCGGGAATTGCTCATTAAAAGCATTCGCGGTTTGAACTGCCCATTCCAGACGATGGTCGGTGAAGGCAATCCATACTTCGATGTCCGTTGCTTCATCTTGTGCCATCGTTGCTGGACCAATCATCGAAGTGATTGCGAGCATCATCGCACAAACAACGAGCAATACGCGTTTACGATTTAACATTTTTGCTTCCTCTCTCAAATAGAACAATATTTGGGTAATAAGGTATCTGAGCGACACCCATTAACCACTACGAAATTTAGTTGATAACAATTAAGAATATACGTAGTGATTGTTAAATAACAGACAGTTTTGTCCGTTTATTCTTTAACGTATTGTCCTATAAAACTTTAAGTGAATGTTAAGTATTTATGAAGGAACATACTGTAAGGCGGGATTATCCTCTTTTTCAACTTCGTCTAAATTAGCGACACTTAGCATGCCATGTTGATAAAGATACTCTACGTGCGCGCCTGCTTCTTCTAGCGCAAGCAAAGTTTCATAGCCTGCTACATCAGGATACATACGTTTAGTGATTTCATCTATTGTCGGAGGATGATCTGCATTTTTGATAATATCCATGACACGATTCAGTTTGCGTTGGTGGCTTTGTTGGATTTCTGCAATACGTGTGTACACGTCGTGGATTGGGTCTTCATGTCCGCCTAGCGCAAGTTCGATACCATCGATCTTTTCGACCTTACGCAACGAGTCTTTATAATGCCCTAAACCTGTATAGTGCGTGATACTTTCGGGTGCTTGATGGGGTGTTGTGCGCGAGAGAATATGATCGGCGCTAATCATGACATTTTCCATGATAATGCAGATTTGTCCGGGACAATGCCCCGGCGTGTGTACAAAACTCATTCCCTCAAACATCACATCTTCATCGAGGCTAAACTCCACGTTGACCGATTTAACATGCCGTTTCGCAAAACCGTACATATCAATCATCGTGCGTCGCCGTGCTTCGTCGATTCCTGCGCGCTCCATGTACACGGTCAAATCCTTGGTCGCGACGATGACCCGTTCCTCATAATTTGTTAGCACCCGCCTATCCAATTCATGAATACCAACCTGAGCACCGGTTTGCGCGACCATAAACGCTACGCCGCCAAAATGGTCAAGATGCCCATGTGTGACGATGATATGAGCAATATCGGTCAATGCGAATTTTTCAAAGTTATCGTTGACGGTCTGTAATCCTTCAAGCAAATGTTTGTTGCTGTCATTCAAACCTGAACCCGCATCAATCAAGGTCGGCAAACCCGCACCCAACACAAGATAGCTGAATCCTACAAAATCGTTTGAGAAGAGCACCATCGGAATGCGGTAGATACGGATGCCTGATTCGGTCTTAAATTGCTCAACAGCGGGTAAGTTCACCATATGTGTGAGATACGCCTTTCCAGAATATGGATGTAATTCAACAGTAACTCATATAATACCCCCCAATTTTTAGGGGGCACAAGTGACTAACTATATTGTACTATTTGACCAGATTAGTATTTGTGGTCAAATAGTCATGAGGTGCATGTATGAGTGTAGGAGACACACAAAAATCGGGCAATGTGGAGCGCGAACAGCGTATATTTAAGGCGGCACGCTCATTGCTTCTGCATTATGGCTACGACAAAACGACTGTCAGCGATATTGCACGCGAGGCGGGAGTCTCAAAAGGTGCGGTTTATCTGCATTTTAGTAGTAAGGATGAACTAGTTGAGTCGCTTATCAACCATGATCTCAATGTTTATGGTGATGAAGCCATGACGGCGCTGGAAAATGATACAGACGAATGGACATTTGTAGGTATGTACCGCATAACTTTGGTCATATTAGAAAAATATCCGTTGGTACAAGCAATGATCAAAGCCGATAGTCGTATTTTCGGTAATCTGCTACAGAAAAAAACGTTTGAGTTGCTGACTTACAAACGACAAAGTCGCTATCCCTTGCTCAAAGCTATGCAAGATGTCGGAGCATTGCGGGCAGATGTGGATATGAAAACCGTCGCATATATTCTTGATTGTTTCGGCTACGGGTTGCTTCATGCTGAGGAATTTACTGAAGCAGAAGACCGTCCTGAAATTGGAGAGATGATCGAAGTATGGGGGGATTTTTTACAACGGGCGTTGATCCCAGAGGATGGTGGAAATCCAGAAGCGGGTCGAAGTGTAATTTTGAATTTAGTACAGGCGTATCGACAGCAACAGCAAACGCCATCAACAGAAACAATAGATAACTCGTAAGTAAGATTCATTTAGGGAAGGGCAACAACAATGACACAAGTTGTGATTGAAACAAACAACCTCACAAAAGTTTATGGCAGTGGCAAAAGTGGCTTCAAGGCATTAGAGAAGCTGAACTTGACCGTAAATAGGGGAGAGATATTCGGATATTTGGGACCAAATGGCGCGGGTAAAACAACAACAATTCGTATGTTGCTTGATCTTATTCGCCCAACAGAAGGCTACGCCAAAATTTTTGGCAAAGATGCACAGTCAAAGAGTATCGATATTCATAAGCATGTCGGCTTCTTACCCGGCGAATTGAGCTTATGGAACAACGAGAAAAGTATCGACATTATCAAATACTTTGGTCGTATACGTGGTGGTGTGGATATGAACTATATCAATTCACTCGCAACCCGTTTGCAATTCGATGTCAAAAAGCGTGTGCGTGATTATTCTACGGGTAATAAACGTAAGCTAGGGTTGATTCTCGCATTAATGCACCAACCGGAGTTACTGATTCTTGACGAACCGACGAGTGGCTTAGACCCGTTGATGCAACAAACCTTCAATCAGTTAATGATGGAATGGCGCGATGCAGGGCGTACAGTATTTCTTTCGTCCCATGTGTTGAGCGAAGTACAGGCAATTTGTGACCGTGTTGCGGTGTTGCGTCATGGCGAATTAAAAGCTGTGGAACGTATTGAAACACTGACACAGGTGGACTTCCGATGGGTAACTGTTGAATTCCGTGAAAAGCCGGTCATTGATCGTTGGATTACTGACATTCCAGGTGTCAGTGATGTATCTAAGGCAAATGGGTACAGCATCAAACTCCGCTTAACCGGTGATTTTGATCCCGTATTGAAAGCGGTACAAAATCAATATGTGGTGAACATGCACGTACAGGAACCAAGCCTTGAGGAAATTTTCCTCGCATTTTATGACGATAATAAAAGCGCACCACAGAACCCTGTTGTGCGTGAACCGATGAAGGAGCGTGTATAAATGACCGGGATCATCTTCTTTGAAACCCTGCGTCGTAGCTGGAAGCAAATTCTCTATTGGGGCGTAGGTATTGGGTTATATGGAATCTTCCCATTTCTCATGATACCCGATCAAGACGGATTAGATAGTTATGCAGAAATAGTCGATACGCTTGATCCTGCGTTGCTCCGTGCTTTCGGTATCGGTGGTGATCTTTCTTTTGCGACACCGGAAGGGTTCATCGGGTATTCTTTTTTCAGCTATATGCTGTTGATCTTCGCAATATTTGCAGTGATCGCAGGCTTGAATGTCTCTGTGAATGAAGAAGAAGGGGGGATGATGGATATGTTACTGAGCTTACCCATTCCCCGCTGGACAGTCATCATGGAGAAATTACTTGCCTACGCCGTAATGCTCCTTGGCATTCTGCTAGTCGGTCTTGGTGGTTTGTTTATTGGTAATCAAATTGCCTCAGAAGCATTGCAGGTATCGAACGCGAGCTTAGTGGAAGGTATGCTAAATATCTTCCCCGGGGCACTCTTCATCCTTAGTCTAACGACATTTATGGGTGCTATCATCGGGCGTAGAACGATTGTTATGGCTGTTGCCGGTGTGTTCGTGGTGGGTAGTTACCTGATCGATATGATCGGACGTGCGGCAGATACACAAGTAACCGATGCTCTGCGTCAATTGAGCATTTTTGCTCATTACGATGGTGCGAATGTTCTAGCGAATGGTATCGCGGTTGGCGGTGCTTTGGGTATATTAGCTTTAGCGGTCATTTTGAGCGGTATCGCTACTCAGCGCTTCCAACAACGGGATATTGCCGTATAGTCGATTAAGCAGGCAAGAATTAGTAGATTATAGGCATTTCACGATCATGTGAGATGCCTATTTATTTTGTATAAAGTTCCCAACGTATTTGTGATATTTTTCATCAGCTTATTATTTTCCAATATCGCCTAGAAGTGGTACTATCAGTTCTCATGTAAGACTGTGTATTCTGCTCGCATACCAGTGCTTATCATTGCATTTTTAAAATAGGGAGGTTATATGCGACGCAATAAACGTTTATTACTCGTGTTGCTTATGTTAGCAGCGCTCGTTTTGGTAGCTTGTGGTGGTGGGGATGATGAAGAAGAAACCCCGGAAGAACCCGTAGCCGCTGAATCTGAGGAGGCACAAACTGTTGATGAAGGGGATGAGGAAACCCCTGAAGCCAGTGAAGAAGAAGAAACACCCGAAGCCAGTGAAGAAGCTGGCGATATTGTTGAAACCGCCATTGCTAGTGACGACTTCAACACGCTTGTCGCGGCAGTAGAAGCGGCTGATCTGGTAGAAACATTGCAGGGTGATGGTCCATTTACCGTGTTCGCCCCCACTGATGAAGCCTTCGCCGCCGCATTGGATGCGCTTGGTCTGACAGCAGAAGAATTATTGGGTGACACCGAAACATTGACATCCATTCTGCTGTATCACGTTGTAGAAGGTGCAGTACCTGCCGAAGATGTGATTGGTCTTGATGGCGAATCTGTTGCAACTGTGAACGGTGCATCTGTGAGCATCGCTGTTGTTGATGGTGGTGTTGTGCTGAACGACTCCGTGAACGTTGTGACAACTGATGTTGAAGCCTCTAACGGTATTATTCATGTAATCGATGGTGTTTTGCTCCCGCCTGTTGATGAGGGTGATGCAGAAGCCACTCCAGAAGCGACTGAAGACGCTGGCATGGAACAGATGGATGCCGAAGGTACGCCTGAAGCTGACATGGAGATGACCGAAGAAGCTGACATGGAAGCAACTGAAGAAGCCGATATGGGTGATATGGAAGAAACTGGTGACGTAGTTGAGACTGCTGTTGCAAGTGATTTCACCACACTCGTCGCGGCAGTACAAGCGGCTGATCTGGTAGAAACATTACAGGGTCCGGGTCCGTTCACGGTATTTGCTCCGACTGACGATGCCTTCGCCGCCGCGCTGGATGCGCTCGGTCTGACAGCAGAAGAACTACTGGCTGATACCGAAACACTAACATCCATTCTGCTTTACCATGTGGTAGAAGGCGCAGTACCCGCCGAAGATGTAATTGGACTTGATGGCGAATCCGTCGTAACAGTAAACGGTGCATCTGTCAGCATTGCCGTAGTTGATGGTGGTGTTGTACTGAACGACTCCGTGAATGTAGTTTTAACTGATGTAGCCGCGTCTAACGGTGTCATCCACGCGATTGATGGTGTGCTCTTGCCACCTGCTGACGGTGATATGGAAGAAGCCGCAGACACAGAAGAAACTGCTGATGAAGGCGAAGAAGAAGTCGAATTAATGAACATTGTTGATACTGCCTTTGCAGATGGCAACTTTGTCACTTTGTTGGCGGCAGTTAATGCAGCTGACTTGAGCGATACGCTTGCAGAAGGTGGTCCGTTCACCGTATTCGCACCGACAAATGATGCGTTTACTGCGCTACTCGAATCACTGGATATGAGTGTCGGCGATCTGCTGACAAATACTGAACTTTTAACCACTGTATTAACCTATCATGTGGTTGAAGGTGAAGTTCCCGCCGAAGTAGTGGTTACACTTGATGGACAAAATGTCGCTACACTGGGTGGTGAAGAAGTTAGCGTTGCCGTTGTAGATGGTGGCGTTGTACTGAACGATACCGTAAATGTTGTCGCGACAGATGTGATGGCAAGCAACGGTATTATTCATGTGATTGATGGTGTGTTGGTACCGCCGTCAGTGATGGAAGCAATGTCTGCTATGGACATGGAAGCCGAAGAAACGCCTGAAGCAGACATGGATATGGAAGCTACCGAAGAAGCCGCCATGGAAGATGATATGGACATGGCAAGCACAGTTTCCTCCGCCTGTTTGGTAACAGATCAGGGTGGTGTGAATGACGGTACCTTCAATGAATTAGCAGCAAATGCCATCAACCAGGCGAATGAAGACTTCGGTATTGAGATCAGCATTATTGAATCCAATACTCCGACTGACTTCGAGCCGAATATCAATACCTGCCTCGATAGCGGTGCGGGCGCAGTTGTGACAGTCGGCTTCTTGCTGGCAGATGCCACACTCGCGGCGGCAGAAGCAAACCCTGACGTGTTCTTCATCGGCGTAGATCAGTTCTTTGTTGGACATCCTGAAAACCTCGTCGGTCTGCAATTCCGTGAAGACCAGAGTGGTTTCCTTGCTGGTGCATTAGCCGCACTCGTAACCGAAAGCGGTTCCATCGGTGGTGTGTATGGTGAAGAAATCCCGCCTGTGATCAAATTCCGTAATGGTTTTGAACAAGGTGCCCGTTATGTCAATGCAGACATCACAACACTGGGTGCTTATATCCCGAGCTTTATCGATCCGCAAGCCGGACAAGATCTGGCAGAGGCGTTAATCGGTGAAGGCGCAGATGTGATCTTTGGCGCTGGTGGTGCAACCGGTTCCGGTGGTATCAGTTTTGCGGCTGGCGAAGGCATCTCGGTTATTGGTGTGGATCAGGATGAATACTTCACAACCTTTGGTGGTGGCGAAAGCCCCGGTGCAGAAAATATTCTGACAAGTGCTATCAAACGCGTAGATGTTGGCGTTTATAATATGCTGGCATCACTTGTAGATGGTAGCGTGGAATGGCAGGGTGGTGGTCTTTATATCCTGGATGCAACCAACGGTGGTGTCGGTCTAGCCCCAAGCCATGACGCAGACGTTTCACAAGAAGTTCTTGACACTGTTGCAGAAATCGAAGCAATGCTGGCTGACGGTTCACTGTCCACTGGCGTTGATGGTATCACCGGTGCGCTGTTAGAAGGCGACATGGATGATATGGAAGAAGACATGGATGCTGAAGCTACCGAAGAAGCCGCCATGGAAGAAGATATGACCGAAGAAATGGGCACCATCGTTGACCTTGCGGTTGCCAACGAAGACCTGTCCACACTCGTCACTGCGGTGACCGAAGCTGGTTATGTAGAACTGCTGAGTGGTGAAGGTCCATTTACCGTATTCGCACCGTCTAATGCCGCTTTTGATGCATTACCAGAAGGTGTGCTCGATACACTGCTCTCCAGCCCGATTTCACTGCAATCTACACTGGCTTATCATGTTGTAGATGGTGCATTAACCGCAGAAGATGTTGTTGCCGCCGATGGTAGCGAGGTCATGACCCTGCTGGAACGTCCGGTGACAATCGAAGTCACCGATGACGGAGTCGTTATCACAGGCGAAGTTAATTCTGTGACTGTAGTCACCACCGACATTATGGCAAGCAATGGCATCATCCATGTAATTGATGGTATTCTGTTACCGGCAGAAGCTGGTTCCTTCATGGGCGAGGCTCCTGAAGCAGAAATGACTGAAGAAGCAGACATGGACATGGAAGCTACAGAAGAAGCCGCCATGGAAGATGATATGGATATGGTTGCTTCGATCTCCTCCGCGTGTCTGGTGACAGATCAGGGTGGTGTGAATGACGGTACCTTCAACGAACTTGCCGCCAATGCAATCAATCAGGCAAATGAAGACTTCGGCATTGAGATCAGCATTATTGAATCCAATACCCCGACTGACTTCGAACCGAACATCAACACCTGCCTCGATAGTGGTGCAGGCGCAGTTGTGACAGTCGGCTTCTTGCTGGCAGATGCCACACTCGCGGCGGCAGAAACGAACCCGGATGTATTCTTCATCGGTGTCGATCAGTTCTTCATCGACCATCCTGAAAACCTCGTCGGTCTGCAGTTCCGCGAAGACCAGAGTGGTTTCCTTGCTGGTGCCTTAGCCGCACTCGTGACCGAAAACGGTGTTATCGCTGGTGTTTATGGTGAAGAAATTCCGCCAGTCATCAAGTTCCGTAACGGTTTTGAACAGGGTGCGCGTTACGTCAATGAAGAAATCGGCTTGCTCGGCGCTTACATCCCCAGCTTTATTGATGGAGAAGCCGGTCAAGAATTAGCAGAAGCGTTAATCGGCGAAGGTGCAGATGTGATCTTCGGCGCTGGTGGTGCAACCGGTTCCGGTGGTATCAGCTTTGCCGCGAGTGAAGGTGTATCTGTCATTGGCGTAGATCAGGATGAATACTTCACAACCTTTGGTGGTGGCGAAAGCCCCGGTGCAGAAAACATTCTGACCAGCGCTATCAAACGCGTAGATGTTGGTGTATACAACATGCTGGCATCGCTCGTGGACGGTAGTGTGGAATGGCAGGGTGGTAGCCTTTATATTCTGGATGCAACCAACGGTGGTGTAGGTCTAGCCCCGACCCATGATGCAGACATCCCGCAAGAAGTCATTGATGCGGTTGCCGCAATCGAAGCAATGCTGGCTGACGGTTCACTGTCCACCGGTGTTGATGGCGTAACCGGCGCTCTGCTCGAAGAATAATTATCATCGGTCTCCAGATAATGGAGAAATAACTTAGATCAACGACAGGTGAGGCGAACTGCCTCGCCTGTTTTGCTGAAAGTTCTTATAGAAAATTTATACTGGTGCGTTACTATACGAGCGCTCGTGTTGAGTGTCTCATTTTCAAGAGAAAAGGAAAATTTATGATTAAGAAACGTATTTTTGCAGGACTGGCAATGGTCATGTCCCTTACGATGCTGGCGTTTGGCGGTTTGACTGCGGGCGCACAGGATCTTGTACAGAGCGTTTGTTTGATTACGGATGTTGGTAGCGTCAACGACGGTACATTCAACGAATTTGCTTATGACGGCATGATTCGTGCGGTTGAAGAATTTGGACTGGAAAGTACCTTCATTGAAACGCAGAATCCAGCAGACTACGCGGCAAACATCAACACCTGTGTAGAAGGTGACTGGGACATTATCATCACCGTTGGTTTTACATTGGGTGATGCGGCGCGTGAAGCGGCAATGGAAAGTCCTGAGATTTTCTTCATCGGTATTGACCAGGATTTCAGCAGTGTAGACCCACTACCTAACCTTGTTGGTCTGCAATTCCGTGAAGATCAAGCAGGTTTCCTCGCTGGTGCTATGGCGGCGTTAATGACTGAGAGTGATGTTGTTGCCGGTGTTTATGGTCTGGACATTTTCCCCGTTGTCAAATTCCGTAACGGTTTTGAACAGGGTGCACAGTTTATCAACCCGGACATTAATACACTTGGTGTATACATCCCTGATTTTCAGGCACCCGATCAAGGGCAGGAAGCCGCCGCGCAGTTTATTGGTGAAGGCGCTGACGTGATCTTTGGTGCAGGTGGTCCGACTGGTTCCGGCGGTATCTCCTATGCGGCTACAGAAGATATTCTTGTAATTGGCGTAGATCAGGACGAATACTTCACGACTTTTGGCGAAGGCGAAAGCCCCGGCGCTGAAAACTTGATTACAAGCGCCATCAAACGCGTAGATAACGGCGTGTACGATATGATCTCGTCAATTGTTGCCGGTGAAGGTTTACCGGAAAACAGCACCTATGTGTTGTCACTTTTCAATGATGGCATTGACTTCGCTGAATCGCATGATGCGGATGTTCCTCAGGAAGTCATTGATCAGGTCAATGAGATCAAATCTGCACTGACCGCCGGATCAATTGTGACTGGCGTAGATCCAATTTCCGGCGTATTGCTTGACGATATTGCAACTGTTGCGACAGATGCGGGTGCATTCACCACATTACTAGCCGCTGTTGAAGCCGCAGGATTGTCTGAAGCATTGACGAGTGGCGGTCCCTTCACGGTGTTCGCACCAACTGATGACGCGTTTGCCGCATTGCTAGAAGAACTCGGGCTGACTGCTGAAGAATTACTGGCGAGCGAAGACCTCGAATCGATCTTGCTCTATCATGTTGTTGAGAATGCAGTGGGCTCCGAAGTTGTGGTGACGCTGGATGGCGCAAGTGTTGAAACCTTAAACGGCGGAACGGTTGATCTCAGCGTGAGTGAAGATGGCGTAATGGTCAATAACGCGAATGTGGTCGCAGTCGATGTTCATGCATCCAATGGTATCATCCATGTGATCGATACTGTGTTATTGCCGATGATGGAAGAGTAGGCGAAGTCTGCTCTAAACGATAATTGCTAAAAAAACGGGACAGATGTGAGTCTGTCCCGTTTGTGTTTTAAGAGGCTAGTGATTTATTATTTCGCGTAGTCAACTGCACGAGTTTCACGGATGACATGCACTTTGATTTGACCGGGGTATTGCATGGTTTCTTCGATCTGTTTAGCGATGTTACGGGCTAAACGAATTGCAGACAGATCATCAACTGTTTCTGGACGCACCAGAATACGTACCTCACGACCTGCCTGTAACGCATAGCTTTGTTCAACCCCATCGAAGCTTGTAGCGATCTCCTCAAGCGTTTTAACGCGCTTGATATAGGATTCAAGGCTTTCACGTCGGGCACCCGGACGAGCGCCAGAAATCGCGTCTGCGGCTTCTACGATATAGGACTCGACACATTCGTGCTCAACTTCGTGGTGGTGTGCGGCGACAGCGTTGATCACTTTCTTGTCCTTGACTCCATGACGTTTGATAAAATCTGCACCAATGAGGGCGTGTGTTCCCTCGATTTCATGGTCGATAGCTTTACCAATATCGTGTAATAAGCCACCTGCTTTAGCAATATCGACATTTGCACCGAGTTCTGCGGCGATCATGCCTGCAACGTGTGCTGTCTCAATGGCATGAGAGTGCTGATTTTGCCCATAACTGGTACGGAAGCGTAACCGTCCCAATAGCTTGATAATCTCTGGGCTAAGACCATGTACACCCGTTTCATAGGCGGCACGTTCACCTTCTTCACGGATCGTATTCTCGACTTCAATTTTTGCGTCCTCGACAAGTTTTTCGATCCGTGCTGGATGGATACGACCATCGCCAACAAGTTTCGACATTGCACGTTTAGCGACTTCGCGCCGTACAGGATCAAAACTACTGATGGTTACTGCTTCCGGCGTGTCATCAACAATGACATCAACACCTGTGGCAAGTTCGAAAGCACGGATGTTGCGTCCATTACGCCCGATAATCCGCCCCTTCATTTCATCACTGGGTAATGAAACAACACTTACAGAAATCTCACTCACATGCTCAGAAGCAAGCCGTTGAACAGCAAGGGCGATGACATCACGGGCACGAGTATCTGCCTCGTCACGGGCTTCTGCTTCCACTTGACGGATGATCCGTGCAATGTCATTACGGGCTTCTTCTTCCGCCGCGTTGAGCAATTCTTGACGGGCTTCCTCAATCGTCATCTGGGCGATACGTTGAAGTTCTTCAACTCTATCGCTTTCCATCTTTTTGACTTCATTTTCTTTACGATCTAACGAGCTTTGACGTTTATTGAGTGTCTGCTCGCGTTTTTCTAGTCTTTCTACCCGTGCGTCAAGATCATCACGGCGGCGTTGTAAACGTTCCTCTTCGTTATCGAGGTCACGACGACGACGCGAAATTACCTTGTCGGTTTCATCCTGCAATGCCTTATTTTTTTCTTCGGTTTGGCGGATAATATCTGCCGCACGGTTACTGGCTTCGCTGATTGTTTTATCAGCCTGATCTTGCGCAAGTTTTTCTATATTGGTACCGTTTGCTTCTTGCTGGCGGGTTAACCATGTTGTTCCCGCAAAGAAGCCGCCGGCTAGACCAATTACAGCCCCTACAATACCGATAATGATTTCCATGAGCGGTCGCGGTCGCGTAAATATCACTATCTTACGCCGACTGCCAACCTCCTTTCCTTTTTTTAGACTTAGTTACCGGTCTGGTTATTGACATTAGAAATAGCCCCTGTCGGTGTCATTGGGTGCAAAATAGTCCGGGGTTTCATCTGTCAATTCTTGTATCAGTTGCTCTAGTACGTCTCTGCTTGTCTGATAATTAAAGCCGCGACGTTGCAAAAAACTACCGACCTTCTTACGAAATTCGGCGAGGGTTTTACCGCGCATTGCCCTGACCTTGCTCTGTGCCGCACGATAAGCCGCATCCGGTGCATCAAGCGATTCAAGCACGATCTCAATGATCTCGTTGCTGATGCCCTTACTGCGTAGTTCATGGCGCAATGCCATCGGACCTCGTGGCTTAAACGTATCCCGATTTTCCAACCAGAATTTTGCAAAAGCCATATCATCCAAATAGCCGAGGTTACTCAGGCGTTCAATGGCGATTTCAACCACAGATTCAGGTGTTTCATGTTTGAGGAGGTTACGGCGTATTTCGTCAATACTACGTGGACGATAAGAGAGGAATCTTGCACCACGATCTACAGCACGTTGCACTGCATCCGCATGACGGAGTTCAGTGAGTTGTTGCTCGTCAAGGTGTTGTCCTTTATGCAGTTTCGCCGCTTCAATCAACGGAATACCGAACACAAATTCACCATCTAAATAGAGGTTTACCCGTTCTTTGTTCCGTTTTTGTATTTCTAAAGCGGTCACTGTGCCGGATTGCATCACAATAATTCCTGCAAAATAAAAGCCGTAATCTATCCGATTGATCACGGCTTGAACAGTATTTGCAGGCGAATACGGGTAGGAATAGGTGCTTATACAATTGCTTTGTGTAACCCTAAAAAGTCTGATTCAGAAATCAGACTCACCGTATTGTGGGAGTGTCAGATTAATGTTCCTGTATAAATCGTTTACAGTTCAACAGATAACAATGTCATTGAATGACCCATTTAAAGGGTCAACACATTGCCTACTCTGATTTCGTCCAATATCTACCGGCATATTAAGAATTGTTGACCGGCAAAATCTGCAAATATTATGTTCACTTATTGTTGCTAACAGCCGTGATCGACTGGTCAATACACTGGTTTCACCCAAGTAGATGATTGCACTATGCAATTATCTTTGTTTAAGAACTTTAAACAAAAATACACATAAAATCAAGTTTTTTGTTGTAAATAATCAAACCCTGATTGTCAAGCAGAGAGGTAACGTTTACAATGCAAGCGCGTATTCAGGGGGAATCAGAGCATTTATGACCACTAATTCACAACGTATTTTGGTAACGGGTGGTGGCACCTTTATCGGGAATTATATTGCTTCAGCACTTCTTGCAGAAGGTGCGGACGTGACATTGATTGTACGCCCTAGCTTAAAAGGTGGGATTGGTGTGCTTGCACAACGGGCACGAATTGTTACCGCAAATGTATGGGATACTGCTAGTTTGCGTGGTCGTGGTCGGGGGCATCGTGTGGCGATTCATACCGTTGGCAGTATGAATGCAGACCCATCACAGGGTTTAACACATCAACGCCTTAACGCGGTTTCTGCGCGTAATGTCGCGACCATGTGCATTAGTGATGGGGTGCCAGAAATGATCCTTATGAGTGCTGTCCGCGCACCATGGGTGAAACGTAAGTATGTGCAATCAAAACGCGAAGCTGAGGAGTACATTCAACGTGTTGGTGTGAACAGTACCGTTGTTCGCGCACCAATTGCATATGTACGCGGTCAAAAGCGCCCGTTTTTCTTTGAACTCATGACGTTACTTGGCAGTATTCCGCTTGTATCATTATTCCGGTTTCGTAGAATCTCTCCGATGCCAGTAGATGTGCTTGCACGGGGTGTAGCCCGTGTGGCGTTGAAGAATGATGTAACAACTAAGTCCATTTATTATGCGCCAGATCTACGCAGGCTCAATAATCGTGATGAGTTGCGTGGTAATGTACCTTTAACAGCTACGCCGGAACGCGTGCCATCCAACACTCAAGACGGGCAGGTGCATCCGTTTGAATTTTTGGATGACGAAACACCGTTCGGCTGGACGCCGCCACGCGACAGTGACCATTAGATCTACTGTTGTCTGACAAATGAAAAACGCGCCGGATTAGTCAGCGCGTTCAATACGATTTCAGTATATGCGATGTGTTCAATTACCTATGCGGGTACAGTGATGTTTGTGCCGTAGGCGGTCAGTGTGTCTTGTGCATCGCGGTTGGTAACATCGACATCGACATACATGCCACCTACAGAGGATATATCTCCAGAATAGTTATCCATATGCATGACTTCTAAACGCAACCGTACCTGCGTGAATGCTCCGGGTGTTATTTCAAATGACTCGTGTACTGCGTCGTCTGTTAGTGTTAGTGGGACATCCATCGGTGTGGTTGGTTCGCCATTCACCACCGATAATCTCAAAAGCATATCGGTGTCTTCGCTAAGGCTTTCTCCACTAGTGTTAGGATTAAAGCCCACAACAACGTTTGCCGGTTGGTTCGCTGTCAGAGTACGCGGTAGCGCCAGAACAAGCCGTCTATCAACTGCAGTGGCACCGTTGCTAGAGGCACTGCCACTGGATGCGGGTTTGGCAACGGGTTCATGCCCTTCGGCTTCATCATATGCCACAAGCTCATCAATAGCGGTTTCACCTTGATCTGTAAGCCGATAGACCATATCGCCATCCATCACCACATACCCTTTGGTGACAAGTCGTCGGATCGCTTTGCTGAATCGTCGATCACTTAGCTCCAGTGTGTCGCAGATGTCATCAGCGTCTGCGGTGAAATCTTCATATTCGCCAAGCAGGCGTAAAATATCTAGCGCACCGGGAAGCGATTCGATGGTTTTTAGATGAAATGGTAGCTCCGCCATAAGACTGCCCTTCACTGTCTGTTAATGTCAATAATCTCACTTAAAGTATACGGCTAAAGTGTTGTCACCACAACTTAAGGCTTTGGATAAAATTTAGATTGAAACGACCCGTGCGTTGCCCTCGAACTTAGCCGTAACATGGCGTGTATCTACGATGAGTGTGCTGTGTTGTACTATTTCTTGCCAGTTATAGGTGCTATGGTTTGTGACAATCACGACACAATCCGCATTTATGAGCAAGTCTTTGGTATAGGGCGTGTTAGCCATCGTCGACTCATCAACCAGGCGGATGGAGTTGACGAATGGATCCGTATAGCAGACATTCGCACCTTTTTGGCGCAATAATTCAATGATGTGTAGGGCAGGGCTTTCGCGCACATCGTCAATGTCCCGCTTGTATGCCACGCCAACGACCACAATTGTAGAACCTTTAACCGGTTTAGCATCATCATTGAGGGCATTCATCACTTTATCGACCACATAATGTGGCATCGCTTCGTTGATCTCTGTAGCAATTTCGATAAAACGCGCGTTGTAATTCAGCGTTTTGAGCTTCCAACTTAAGTACAGCGGATCAATTGGAATACAGTGCCCACCCGGACCCGGACCCGGATAAAATGGCATAAAGCCAAATGGTTTGGTCGATGCGGCTTGGATCACTTCCCATGCATCTATGTTTAGCTTGTCACACATGATCGCAATTTCATTTGCCAGACCAATGTTGACTGAACGGAATGTGTTTTCAAGGAGTTTCACCATTTCAGCAGTGGTCGGTGAGGATACACGCACAACCTGTTCAATCGACGTGCTATATAGTTGTTCCGCGATTTCTGAACAATGTTCCGTGACACCACCCACAACCTTTGGCGTATTATGTATGTTATAGACTTTGTTGCCGGGGTCAATGCGCTCGCCTGAAAAAGCGATAAACACCGTCTCACCAGCAACCAGACCCGTGGCTTCAACCTTTGTCTGGATAATCTCGCTCGTAGTGCCCGGATAGGTTGTGCTTTCGAGGATAATAAGCATCCCTTCATGCATGTTATTTGCAATGTTATCAATCGCATTATTGATGAACGACATATCCGGGTCTTTGTTGGTGCTTAGTGGTGTTGGAACACAAATATTTATCGTATCTACTGTCGCAAGATCGTCATAATTCGTGGTAACTTTTAACTTCTTGCTATCTACCACAGCCTTAAGGCGATCATCGGGGATATCGGGAATATAACTTATCCCGTCATTAATCATATTGACTTTATCTGAATTGATGTCCAGACCGATAACATTAAATCCCGCTTCTGCAAATTCAACCGCAAGGGGCAAGCCGACATACCCCAGCCCGATGACCGCCGGGATTGCTGTACGGTTATCGAGTTTCTCGATCAGAGTTTGCTTATGATTCATGCTGTGGCTTTCTCTTTGCGTAACGATAGAGGGTCGATTATACCCTTCGATAATCACACCTTTCAATAGACGTTACCTTGCAAGGGCGGTAATTGTCCGAAATCAATCATTTGGCTCTAGTAGGTTTGTCTGGATTGAGTATCAAGCAAAAAAACTTCCCATCACACAGAAGGTAATGGGAAGTTGCTCGGGTGGAGTGGGGGATTATCACCCGCTAGTTTGTGCTTAAATGTCCGGTTCTTCCACTGGAGGAGTAGTTTCCTCTATGTCCGTATCAAACGGAAAACCTCCGTCGAAGTTGAAGCCACGTTGTTCAACGCCACCAAGTGTAACAGCGATATCCTGTTGCTCGCCGTCACGGATGATGCTTAGGTTTACCGTGTCGCCCTGTTCATAAGCGGAGAGGCGTTCCGCGAGATTCCGCTGTAAATCAACCGTATCACCGTCGACAGCTATGATCACGTCGTTAGCCTGTACTCCAGCCTGATCAGCGGGTGAATTGGACGAAACTT
>DAOTXB010000512.1:0-1771 GCA_034435575.1 Anaerolineae bacterium | reverse complement strand
TTGCAAGTCACCTATAACGATATACCGCTTTATACTTTCGCTAACGATTTAGAATTTGGAGATCTCAATGGCGATTTGGTCAATCAAGTCTGGTTCATCGTGGAACCGAAGAATCTCTATGTCGCCGATGATGAAGCATTAGGGCATTATCTCGTCAGCGGGACAGGCATGACGCTTTATGTGTCACTTAATGATGTCCCCAATACCTCACTTTGCGTTGATGATTGTTTGCAAACGTGGACACCCTATATCGTAGAAAGCGATGCGGAGTTAACGTTCAGCCGGGAAATTTTCGGTAGAATGAGCCTAATTGAACGTCCTGATACGGGTGAGTTCCATGTCACATATGACGAGCGTCCACTCTATTTCTATAGTGGTGACATGAACATCGGCGACACTAACGGGCAGGGTATTGACGATACATGGTTTGTCTTCCCACCATCAACCCTCAATGCTATTGGAATCGAAACCACCGGCACCTATCTGGTCGGACCTTATCGCTTGCCCCTCTACGCTTTTCAGGGTGATGGTCTCAACATGAGTAACTGTGTTGATGAATGTGCCGAAACATGGATTCCGCTGACGGTTAACCCGGTAGATACACTCTATGGCGGTCCGTTTGTTGAGGGCGAGATTGACCTGACACGACGACCCGACGACAGCCTACAGGTCACATTCAATCAAATGCCCCTCTATTACTATAGTGGCGACACCGATTTGGTCTCACTAAGCGGTAACGGTATTGACGATGATTGGTTTGCTGTTCAACCCGGTATTTCGCGTGACTTCTTCATGACACTGACGACGGAGCAAAACTTCGGCGGTGATGATGAGGATGGGCAGGACGACGACGAAGGCTAAAAACAGCTTCAATAAATCTGTATAATACGATAACCCGCCTGACTGTCCATACAGTGGCGGGTTTTTGTTTGACGATATTTACTCAAGCAAAGGCTACTGCTACCCGAACTGGCACAAGGCGCGGTAGAATATGTGTATAGATATTTGCATAATGAAGGACTCCTTTGATGAGTGAGAGAAAAATAACCACCGAGCAACGCGGTCATGTCTTGTTGATCGGTTTGAACCGCCCACAAAAGCGTAACGCGATTGACATTGAGCTTTTCAATCAACTGTGCGAAGCCTATACCGAGTTGAACACCAACGACGATTTACGCTGTGGGGTGCTGTTTGCTCATGGCGATCATTTCACGGGTGGCGTTGACCTCGCACAATGGTCAGACAAATTTGCGGCAGGCGAAGCGTTTAAACCACCACAAGGCTTGATTGACCCATTAGGGATCAACGGTGAGCGCATCACAAAACCAGTGGTCTGTGCCTTACAGGGCTATTGCATCACCATCGGCATTGAATTTTTACTCGCCTGCGATATTCGTGTCGCCGCAGAAGGCACCCGATTTATGCAAATTGAAATCAAACGGGGCATTTATCCGGTGTGTGGCGCGACCATCCGCATGATGTATGAAATGGGATGGGGCAATGCCATGCGCTATCTGCTCACGGGCGACGAGTTCAGCGCACAGGATGCCTACCGTATGGGTATGATTCAAGAAGTTGTGCCAGCAGGTCAACAGCTCGAACGCGCCATCACTATCGCACAGACCATCGCCGAACAAGCCCCTCTTGGTGTCTACGCCACGCTCAAATCTGCTCGGATTGTGATGGATGCGATAGAAGCAGAGGCAAAAACGCGCCTGATGCCAGACATCATCCCAATCATGCAATCAGAAGATGCCGAAGAAGGTGTGCA
>DAOTXB010000511.1:0-14607 GCA_034435575.1 Anaerolineae bacterium | reverse complement strand
AGTGCGACGGCAATGGCGCGGATTTTGTCAATTGCCCCTTCTACCGTATCTTCCGCAGGCACAACGAGGAAGGTCACCCCGGCGGCTTGTAGTTGCCCGACAGTTTCCGACGGTCCGGCATCTTCAGTCGTGATAATCAGCGTGGGATTGACCGATAATACCGGCTCCGCAGAGAGAAAACGCAAATATCCGACAACGGGCAAGTCCTGTGCTTCTTCCGGGTAAATGCTGGATTCATCGACTGCGACGATACGATCTCCCAGACCAAGCGCATACACGGTTTCGGTCACGGCACCGCCGAGTGTGATAATGCGTGATGCGTCGGTGATGGTGACTTCGTTGCCGAGCGCATCAATCACGGTGATGGGCGTATCGTCATCCTGCGCGGTGATGGTGGGCGCGAGTGTCAATAGCAGTAGCGCCAATACGGTTAAGACAATGCGCCAGACTATTTTTATAGGCATGGGGAGCCATCCTTGTTCATTTTGTGTCTATGCATACGGTTTATTGTAGACCAAAATCTACAAAAATCTTATAAGTAATTGGTAAATTTTTGAGATTTATGTAAGTCACAGCTTTCATTTTCGGTATCCATGCTGATCGAACTCATACCTCAATAACGCGATTTTCTCAATTTCGAGTACACTAAAATAATAAACTATCAATGTTCCCCACAATCTCGATTTATCTATTCTTCTATATCTGTGTCAGGAGTAAACGACACCATGACATTTTATCAGTATCCACTCACGTTACGTTTTAAATTGATCGCGCTGGCACCCCGTATCATCATCACGGATGCAACCGGCAAAGAGGTCTTGTTTGTCAGCCAGAAAACGTTCAAATGGAAAGAAGATGTTCGCATCTTTAACAATCAGGCAAAAGAAAAAGAATTGTTCAATATCCAGGCAGAGAAAATCATCGACTTCAATACACGCTACAACTTTTACTACTCCGTGCAGGATCAGCACATCGGTAGTGTGAAAGCGAAGGGATGGCGTTCAATCTGGAGTGCGACCTATCTGGTAGATGACCCACAGGGACAAACCCAGCACTTTATTAAGGAGGACAACCCCTGGGTGAAGGTGGGCGATGCACTCTTCGGGGAAATTCCAGTGATCGGTATTGCGGCGGGATACGTGTTCCACCCCAGCTATACCTGTTATCGCGGGGATAACCATGATGACGACAGTAGCCCGATTATGAAGATTAAGAAAGAAGCCGCTTTCTTCGAGGGCATGTATACTATCGAACTGTTGAATCAGGATATTGACCGTGTCGAAGAAATGCGGGCGGTACTGAGCTTTATGTTGATGGTGCAATTCATGCGTCGTCGCGGATAATGGTGTACGGTTTCGGTCATCGTCTCATTTATATTTTGACTAAGAGAGGAAAACCATTTGGAAGTTCTGGAAAATCAAGACGCGTGGCATGCCGATTATGCCAATGGCTGGCTGGCGCATTACAACGAAACAGGGGAAACGCTGTGGAAAATCTATACACATCCACGCAATAAAGAAGCCCCTGCTGGCAAAGCGATTGATCTGAGTCAAAGCCGACTGGTATTGATTAGTTCAGCCGGTGGGTATCTGCCGAAATCACAACAGCCGTTTGATGCGGAGAATGACCTCGGCGACTACACCACGCGTGTTATTCCATCATCCACATCACTGGAATCCATCGCGTATGCCCACACGCATTACGATCACACCGCCGTCAATGCCGACCCACAAGTGCTGGTGCCGTTGCGTCATCTGGATGCGATGGTGGATGACGGCATCATCGGTGAACTCGCGCCGAACATGATTAGCTTCATGGGTTATCAACCGGATGCGACACGCGTCATCGACGAAACCATTCCCGAAATCTTGGATGCGGTCAACGCGATGGACGCACATGCGGCGTTATTGGTGCCGTCCTGACCGATTTGTTCTCAGTCCGTGGGACTGATTGGACGCGCACTAGAGATGGCGGGCATCGCCACCACACTCACGAGCTGGAACGCGGGGCGTACCCGTTTGACCATGCCACCACGCGCCACATTCACCCGTCTCTCACGCGGTGCAACCATCGGGCAACCGCAAGATACCGTGCAACAACGGCGTGTGTTGGAAGCAACATTGGCGCTACTGGCGCAGGACGCACCCATTGAGCCGGTCACCCTCAACGAAAGCTACGAAGACGCTTAAACGCATCCGTATCATTCCCCTATCGGTAACTCTGGTAGGGGAAATTTTACATAATATCGTGATCAAAATATATTAAGTGCCTCCTATTATTGTAACCAACATATAATATCAAATAACGTTAATTATTCTGTGGCAAACCTCACTGTAGAATTGGTTTATGTCTACATATACCAAGCTACTTTACTATGAATACCTTATCGTCAATTCCTGAATCTCCCGTACATTTTCTAAGCGCTTTAGTTGTTATTGCTTTAGATTTTGTCTGGTCATTCTTAGAAGGTGCTGTTAGCTTATCGATTGTTGGGCTGTTGTTTGTGCCTTTCTTGTCAATTTGTATAGCAGGTATCACCTTTGCGTCGGTGACACTTATTCAATTTTACATTGCGAAAGATACTGTTGGTCAAGCATTGGCTAAAGGTGTAGCATTGGGGATACTGGCAGGCGTACCCTATATGATAATGGGTACCGTTGTCGGTATTCCCTTATTAACTTGGTCTGGGTTGAATCAGCTAAAATCGTCAAATTCATCAACAGACAGCTAACTTTTAAGAGGGAGTTATGAGTACAAACGAAGCCACTGACATACAAAATACTGAAGTACAATCCACAATAGTTCAAGAGCCAGAGAGCGAGGCTACATCAGGAGTCATTTTTGAACCTTCGACCACTTCTCGTGAAGGTGCAGGATGTCTTGGAATCAGCATTGTAGGTGGTTGTTTAATTTCTGCTATATCTGTGGTGGCAATGCCAATAATCGTTACTGCATTCGTCATAATTACAGGTTTAAATACACTCGGCGGCATCTGGGATAGCATCACAAGTATTTTTGACTCAGAACCTACAACAGCTACAGTAACAAGTACGCAGACGGTGGTAAACAGTGTGCGTCCGCTTGGACAGCTTGTTAGCGTAAGTGCACAACTCGCGAAAGCAGACATAAGTGTCAGCGTCCGTCAAGGATTTCAAAATTCTTGTGGTCATAGTGCTAATCACGTTGCTCAAGGAACAGTTGAAGCTGGGGTTAATCTCAATGGGTTGACTGAGGAGTCTGTCATATTTGATGCGGCGAACGACACCTATACCATTATGTTGCCACAACCACAACTCACAAGTTGTCGTATGGATTTTATCAGTCAATATGATCGCTCAACCACAGTTTGTGGTACTAATTGGGATAACGTTCGACAACTTGCACAGTATGAAGGCTTGCTTGATTTCAGAGATGATTCGATTGAAGGCGGTATACTTGATCGTGCAAGAGCTGATGCAGAACTCACCCTGAGTAACTTTCTTTCACTAGCTACAAATCAATCTGTAGTTATTGCATTTACAGAAAATGATGGCATTGTTTTTCCACCGTCGTGTACCCCAGAAATGCCTGAAAATTGGGTGTATAATGAGGAAAGTGATTCATGGAGTAGGTAGATTGATTAGTGCTAGAGAATACACAAGAACAAGATGTTATTACTGAACCAGATTTCCCAGATAATAGGTCTGGCTGTGCAGGTTGCGGATGGGGATTGATCGGTGGTGCGGGGTGCCTTGCTGTGCCATTGATGATTATCGCGCTGGCACTGTTTATGGGCGTAGCGACCATCGGCGGGATTTTCGATAGTATCACGGGCATATTCCGCACAGAACCCCGACAAGCGGTGGTCGAAACCACACGCACCATCGTCACCAGCGTACAATCGATGTCGCGCTTAACGACCACACAAGCGGGATTTGTGCGAAGTAATGTGCGAGTCAGTGTGCGCGATGGTTTTCAGAATACGTGTGGCGCATCCGCCAGCCATAATGTCGAAGGGCGCATCGAAGCGGGCTTAGACCTGAGCCTCATCACCGACGACAACATCACCTATGACACCCTGTCTGAGACGTATACGATTACCCTGCCACCGGTGCAATTGACGAATTGTAGCATCCCGACGATTGACCAGTATGATCGCTCGTTTACGGTGTGTAACGCCAATTGGGACGACATGCGACAGATCGCGCAATATGAGGCACTGACCGGATTCCGTGATGATGCCCTGGAGAGTGATCTGCTACAACGATCAGAGCGCGATTCGGAAGCGGCGTTGGCAAATTTATTGAGTCCGTTGATCGGCAGTGGCAATATCGAGATTGAGATTGGCAGTTACTTACCCGGTGAAGACGCGGTTGTTGATCCGTCGTGCGTTCCCGACCCGCCGTTGGGGTGGACGTATGACGCAAATAATGGCACATGGTCGGATTAATGGATTGTGTGGGCAGTCAGAGCTGACCTTGCAATTATCACAATGCAAAATTATTTACAGAATTCTGGTGGTAG
The DNA here is from genome assembly GCA_034435575.1 of Anaerolineae bacterium. GTDB lineage: Bacteria > Chloroflexota > Anaerolineae > Aggregatilineales > Phototrophicaceae > JAVJSU01. The sequence goes on along the minus strand of DAOTXB010000511.1, from coordinate 10,104 downwards.
CATACGCCTACATACCCTAAGTACGTTACCACCCTACAAAACCGAATTTGTGTAGAGATCAGAAACACGCGGACGACCCGGCGTGCGCTTCCGCACATAAATTATGTTGAATCTAGACGTAAATCCTTACATCGAATAATCAAAAGGCGCTTAATAAGCACCGCTACGCAATAATACACGGGGAAAGGTCATCAGCAAAATTTGTAAGTCAAGCTGGACTGACCAATTTTCGATATAGTAAATGTCTAGCAGAACCATCTCCTCGAACGGCACATCACTGCGTCCGCTAATCTGCCACAAACCGGTGATTCCGGGCATAATATTCAGGCGTTGCATGTGCCACGGTTCGTATAGCTCAACCTCATCCGGTGTGGGTGGACGTGGTCCGACGATGCTCATGTGCCCGCGCAAGACATTGATGAAGTTGGGTAATTCATCTAGACTTGTCCGGCGGATAAAGCGCCCCACCCGTGTGATGCGCGGATCATCAGGGATTTTGGGGTGGCGCGGGTCAAGTTGATGATCCTGCACCAGCTTCTGACGATATTTTGCCGCATCGGGAATCATACTGCGAAACTTAATCATATCGAATTCGCGCCCGTTCTTGCCGACACGTCGCTGTTTATACAAGATCTCCCCCGGTCCTTCGACGCGAATGGCGATGGCGACCAGTGCAAACAGCGTCAATAAAATCGGCGCACCGAGGATCATCAACACAATATCAATCACCCGTTTGATGATAATGTTGGAACGCTGAAATTCCACCCGCCCATTCATGCCCAGCAGAGGGATACCGCTCAAATTTTCGACCTGTACTTGCTTCATGTTAAGTTGGAACACATCCGGCACCACGCGCACATCTGCCCCGGCATTGCGCGACTGCCTGACCAGTTCCACGATGCGTTCATGCTGTGACCAATCGAGAGCGATCACGACGAGATGTACATTATGCTTGATGATAGTTTCGACCAGATTCGCGGTGTCGCCAAGTGCTAATAAACGCCCGATGTCTGCGGTTGCGCGTACCGGATTATCATCTAGAAAGCCGATGGGCTTATAGCCAAGTTCTTTCCGTGCGATCATCGTGCTAATCACCGCCTGACCTGCTTCGCCCATGCCGACGATCAATGCGCGTTGCACCCCGATGCCCTTCGAGCGGAAATATGCCCGCCATGACCGTTGCGCGATGCGGGCAACAGCCAATAACATCACCGTAAAACCGGCGGCATAGACCAGCATCAAGCGACTAAACACCTTAGGCTGTAAGAAAAAGCTGACCGCCATGATAATCACGGTGGCGTTGGTCACCCCATTGATGACAATATAGACCTCTTCCATCAATGGTCGCCCACGCACCATGCGATAGAGACGATTGCCACGATAGTTGAAATAGCACCACGCCGCGAAGAACAGCGCATACGGAATATAGGCATCAAACGGCGCGTTGTTCTGTTCCAGAATGGGGCGAAACACCTGTAACTCATAACGCACGAAATATGCCAGCAGAAATGCCAGCAGAATAAGCCCGATGTCTAAAATGGGCATGAGCCAGCGCGGTTCGCCAGTTTGCAATTCGCTGATCTCGCCAGTTTCTAACGCGGATTTGATCGGCGCTTCTTCTTTTTTAGGTTGTGGTTCTCTGGTTGTTACAAGTTCGTCCAAAGCCATATGCCTGAATGATGTTCGTAAGGGTATTATCGGGTGGCAGGTTTAGCCTGCGGTAAAGTAAAAGTGTATTTTATCGTCAATCGTTTTTGTCTCATACTGACCGGATTGTGCGTATGCGCTGATCGTCTTTTGCCAGAACGCCACAGCAGGTAGATTCTCGGTATACGCCATCAGCGACCATCTGCCCGGATACCGCGACCAGCATTGTTGTGCGACTGACTCGCCGATGCCATAACGACGGTAACGGTTCATCACAAAAAATTCAGCAATACTATTCACCTGTCGATTAAATACTGTATCTTCAATCTTCAAACGGAGCATGACAAACCCCGCGAGTGTCTCATTATAGCGGATCAAAAATAGTTTACGATTGTCCGCTGTCCAATAAGCATCAAAGTATGGATAGTCAAACGTTCCCTGCGCGTTGATCTCATCATCACTGTAAATACTCAACTCGTATAGATACAGTTGGAACACCCGATGCATTATCGGCTTATCGTCGAGGGGCACGGTGACCAGACGAGGCGTGTTTTTGTGTGTCATGGTGATGTGTTATCCGTTAAACTCAACGCCTGACGATAACTGTTGACCGTCGCCTGTGCGGTGTGATGCCAGCTATACCGTTGTGCTTCGGCGAAGCCCTGTTCGCGGGCTTGTTCGCGCCATTGTGCGCTGGTATATGCTGTGTGCAGTGCCTCTTGCCATGCCTCCACATCTAACGGGGGTACACAAAGCCCTGCATCTCCGGCGACTTCCGGCAAGGATGATGCATCGGAAACAATCACCGGGGTGCCACATGCCATCGCTTCTAAAACGGGCAATCCGAAGCCTTCAAACACCGACGGCAGGATGAAAACTTCCGCGCTATTGTACCAGAGTGGTAAGTCTTCGGCAGGTACAAAGCTCGGAAAATGTACCATTTCTGTTAACCCATATTGTTCGACACGGTCGAAGATGTCATCGAATAACCAGCCTTTTCCGCCAGCTAGGAACAACGGCAAGCGTTCGTCAGCGGGTAAACGGGCATACGCGTCCAACAGAGTTGTCAGGTTTTTGCGTGGCTCTAATGTGCCCAGAAATAACCAGAATCGTTCTGGTAAGCCGTGCTTTTGTTTGAACGCTTCGACGCTTGATAATGGCAATGGCTTGCACAGAGTCGGGTCATAACCACAGGCGGCGACATCAATCTTTTCCGGTGGGATGCCGAGTGAATCGGTCAAATCCCGCGCGGTACTGTGTGAAATGGCGATCACGCGCTGTGCCCGTTTACAACTCATGGCGGTGAACAGGCGCAAATATAAACGTCGGGCGGTTGTCAATACCTGTGGATGATGGATAAAGCTCAGATCATAGACGGTGACCACAGATGGACACGTGAGCACAAGCGGTGACACAAACGCCAGCGCATGGTACAGGTCAAAACCGCTTAATTGTGCGGGTTGTAGCACCTGTTCCCAGAGCACCCGTTTGATCGGCGATTCGGTGTTAAGGCGGGCATGTTTCATCGTAATGTGCTCAAATCCATGCGGGTTGCCCGCGCCAACGAACGCGGTAAATTGCCAATGCTCCGGCGCGACTTGCCCCAGATGTGCGAGTGTGTTGGCGATGTAACCATGTATACCCGCAGAACGATACCCACGTGTACCGGACAGTAAGTGTGCGTTTAGACCAATATTCATGAGCGGCATTATACCGCATTCGGTTAAAACCATTAAGCGAGAATTTAGAAGTTGTATTAAGCTAGAGATACTCAGAAGCGTGGTACGATGGTCAAGTGAGACTCAGGATAATACTATGCGATAACTGCGATGATCTGGTCGTTTCCGCCAAGATTTTACAACAATTACACTATGCCAAAAACCGGATTCCACCGCACATCATCGCACAGCCTATATCGACGTTTGAAAGGACGACGCAATGCGTGAATTGATTACCAGCGATAACGCTCAACATCTGCAAATGCTGACACAGGTGAAACACGGGTGGATTTCTCACGTTGAATGGGCGGCAGATGGCATCACGCTCGGAATTGCAGGGGCAGACGGTGTGCGCCTGTATGTCGGCACGTTTGGCGGTGCGCCGACCCATACGCTCGGTGGGCATGAAGGGCATGTGAAGGGCATGGCGTTTAGCCCGGCTAATGAGACAATACCGACCATGATTGCCTCGTGCAGTTCGGATGCAAGCATCAAATTATGGGATGGAAGCACCCTTTCTGAAGCAGTGACAGAAGTCGCTACGCTTTCGGGTCATCAAGATTCAGTGGATGCTGTGGCGTTTACCTTAGATTCTCAGGGCAAGTTATTACTCGCATCATGTAGCGCAGACGGTGACATCACGCTTTACGATGTGGAATCACGGACAACAAAAGCGATATTGAAGGGACATACCGCAGAAGTCACCAGCGCTACGTTTGCGTTGGGTGGCAATGTGTTGATCTCCGGTAGTTGGGATAAAACGGTGCGCCTCTGGGATATTGGCGCGGAAACCGAAGGCACCATCATCGGCGAACATGATGATTGGGTACGAGAAGTGTGTACCAGTCCAACCGGCACCACCGTCGCCAGCGCCAGTAAAGACCAGACCGTGCGCCTATGGGACCCACACTCGGGTGAAATGTATGCCTTGATTCAAGCACATTTTAACGGTGCAGATTGTGTACGATTCAGTCCAGATGGTTCGGTGATTGCAACCGGTGGGCGCGATAATGTGGTGCGTTTGTGGGACGTAAACACGGTATTACGCAAGCGCAAACTTGAACCATCTGACGCGGTCATGACATTAGAAGGACACGAAAAGCCTGTACTCACGCTCGATTTTAACCGTGCGGGGACGCTACTCGCCACGGGCAGTGGGGATAACACCGTCAAGCTATGGAGCATTGTGCGGGCAGAGGGCGACACGCCAGAACCCGCCAAAGAATCCCAAACCGCGATTCTTGATGATGACGCAGAATAAACTCACCATTTCTCATGTAATACAGGGATCATGTTTAGCCTATTGCAAGAAGTATGGGATATAAACAGCCTGGAGACTCAGATATTTTTTTCGGAGCCATTGCTGTGAGTTTTATGCTAAAAGTTGCGTTACTTCCCTTGATTGTGGTGAATCTTATCATGATTGGAGGGACATTGATTGTTGGTGACAGGATGCACGGCGATGAAATTGCCTACACAACGCACGGCATACACCAGAGCAGTATTCAACGGTTGGATGTGGGGCGCGGGTTGGTCATCGTCAGCTATTACACCCCACACCGAATCAACGGCATTGCATGGTCACAAAACGGAGACACCCTCTACTTTGGCGGGATCAATGACACAGGGCGCTATCGTGATCTCGGTGCGCTTCATGTGGACAGTGGCAAGGTCGATTGGCTGACCGCCGATGATGCGGATAATACCTCGCCCGATGTATCACCAGATGGACATCACGTAGTCTTCCAACGGCATGTTAGCGGGCAAACAGATTGGGATATTTATATGCTTGATCTACGCACGGGCACGGTTTCGCCGTTGTATGAAGGTGTGTCTGCGGATACCGCGCCGGATTGGTCACCGGATGGGCGTTTTATTGCGTTTGAGACGGCATCTGTCGGACGAAATTCGGCGAATATCATGCTTTATGATTTAGAAACCGCGCGTACCTCTCGCATCACCACCCGTTTTGAGGGCTTGCCGGAATGGTCACCGGATAGCGAACGCCTGCTCTATGCGGGTCAACAAGGGGGCACCTTCAACATTTTTAGCATTCGTGTGAACGCGGGCATCGCTGATCTTGACTCCGTGCAACGGTTGACGAACTTTATGGAAGGGAGCATGAGCCCTGCCATTGCACCGGATGGCGATCATATTGCGTTCGTCTCCTGGGATAGTCTCTCGTCGATGGTGTCCCGTATGTCGTCGTTCAACACCGTCAATTATGCTCAGATTTTTGTCATGACGGCGGATAACAACGCAATTCGCCAGTTGACCGATGCTCCCATTAACCACAGTAACCCTGTCTGGCGACCATGATACCGCTTGTCCGGTTTGTACTTTATCGTATGCGCGATTTGTTGCTGATTAGCCTCGCATTGATCGTTTATATGTTGTTTATCAGCAGGGCATTGCCACAACGCGACCAACTGGCATTTATCGGGTGGAATCCGTTCAACACAACCAGTACAATCAGTCTACTGGATATTGAACGCGGTTTACAAACACCCTTATATGCACACTTCGGACGGATTAATGATCTTGCATGGTCACCGGATGGCAATTTGCTCTACTTCGGGGCATTTCGTGCGGAACGCATCGGGCGGGATATTGCGACGCTCAATGTAAAAAGTGGCGCATTTCAGTGGGTGACCGATTTTCCGGTAGACAACAACGTGCCTGCGGTTTCTCCTGACGGGCGGATGCTCGCCTTTCAACATTTTTCTGAAGACAATGACGACTGGGATGTATATTTGCTGGATATTGAGTCCGGCAATATTCGTCTGCTCTATCAATCTGCCCGCACGGATGGTCTGCCCTACTGGACCAATGACGGACAAATCGTGATTGTGGAGCAATACGATTCCTTTGGCATGTGTCTGGTTTATGTGAGGGTTGCTGATGGCGAAGCACGCACGGGCGCATGTGGTGAACCGAGTGGGCTGGCATGGTCGCCGGATGGCACACTCACCGCCTTTGACATTTTTCGTGGGACGGTGGATATTTATATCGGGGATGCTAATGCTGAAAACTGGCGACGGATGACCGATATGAATGGGTTTGCCTATGCGCCGGAATGGGCACCGAATGGGCGCGAATTGGTGTTTGTTTATGCACAGGTGTCCGGTCAGCCAGATCAATTGTTCATGATTGACCTCTTATCTGAAATACCCCGCCCGATCACGCCACCGGATACGATCCACATTTCCGCCTCATTCCGCCCCAAAGCTGAATAAAATGAATGATCCGGCAATGTTTTTAACGTAAAAATATGATAAATGCTTTAGACTATCTGTAATGAATATGTGCGAATAAATATGAACCGTTACAATATAAGTAATGAGCACTTGCTAAACAGAGCGAAATTGAGCAGCTAACACCCATGATGAACTGGTTTCACACAACCTTCCTAAATGATGAATCACATAAACACTTCATGAGTGTGCATCTTTTGCGGCGCTTATTACAGGTGTTTGCGGGCTTGCTCATCGTTTTATGGCTTGTACGCTTCTGTTTTGAGGCGCTGGCGGGGAATGCACTCAAGCTAGAATTTTTGCTTTTATTTGGTCTTTCTGTCGTGGCTTATGTATTTGTGCATGTGCGCCGTTATCGGTGGGCAACACGGTTGTTAATTGGCGTATTGATTATTTCGCCTTATGCGTCGCTTATACGCGATGATTATCTCGATGTTCCGGCGTTGTTAGTGGTCACATCAATTTTTGGTGTCATGAGTGCCTACTTCTTCTTAAGTTTGTCGGGCTTGCTGTTGGTCATTAGCGCCAACACGCTACTCATCGCTATGACGCTGATGCTTGAGTCTTTGGAATCACAATCCGCGAACATGGCAATTATTATCGTTATGGTGTCATCCATCTTGATCTTAATTGCGGCGGTGCTCCGTGATTTGCGTGAGACGCATCTGAGGGATCAAACGAACAACCTGTTAAGCAGTGAGGCGCGTTTGCGGGCATTGTTTGAAGCGGCGTTTGAAACCATTATTGTGCATGATGACGCATATTTGATCGACATTAACCGTGCTGGAGAGGAACTTTTCGGGTATAAACGGAGCGAATTAGAGGGTTTGCATCTCTCCGACTTTTTAACCCGCACACTCTCCATCCCCAGTATTGATGCCGTGAATAAGGATGAATTGGTGCCCTTTGAATCGGTGGGATTGACCAAAAATGGCGAGGTGTTCCCCGTTGAGGTGCTGACCCGTGCCTATGAATATCGCGGTCAACAGGTCAATGTATCTGCTGTGCGTGATATTACCTACCGTAAAAAGATGGAATCACGCTTACACCGGCGTATCGCCACTGAACAGATGATTGCCAGTATGTCACAATTATTTGCAGAAATTTCGCCGGAGGAACTGGCGAATGCGTTCAATGCAAGCCTTGAGCTTATGGGTATGCTGGCGGATGTGGACAGAACATTCGTATTTTTGTTGGATACAGACAATGATCTGATTAAACAGGTTTATGAATGGTGTGCGGAAGGTATTCCCGTCGGCTATCGTGAATTGTCCCTCACCTCATTAGACGGATGGGGTTGGTGGACTAATCACCTGCGGTATAGCGCACGCGTATCTATAACGAACATCAACGAATTTCCAACCGAAGTCGGCAATGAACAGAAAACATTTAAGGCGGCTGGCGTAAAATCGATCATCGCCGTACCGATGCGCTATCGGCATGAATTAATCGGGTTTATCGGCATGGATTCTACACGGATTGAACGTCTGTGGTCTAATGATGACACATCGTTGTTGCAGTTAGCGGCAGATATGTTCGTCAACGCGTTAGAACGAAGCGAGACGGCGCTGGCATTACAACAGAGCGAACGACAATTCTCGCTGGTGTTCAACACAAGTCCGGTACCGATCTGTATTTTGTCGCGTCAAGAAGGCAACTTCATCGACATGAACGACGCGTTTATGGAATTGGCAGGTTATACAAGAGCGCAACTAGAAGGGCGCACGGCTTCTGAGCTTGAACTGTGGTTTAATGATGAGGTGCGCGAAACATTTCTGGATGAGATCAGGGGAAAAAGTCGTGTCCAGAATATTGAATCGGCTATAAAGCGTCAAGATGGCACGCTCCGTGATATTCTTGTTTCTGCGGAAAGTATCGAAATTGAGGGACAAGACACGCTGTTAATTCTCGCGTTGGACATCACCGAGCGCAAGCAAGCTGAACTACAATCCCGCCTGCTGGGATTTGAACGGGAACGGGTGGGCTTGCTCAACCGCTTTATTAGCGATACCTCCCATGATTTTAAAACACCGCTTTCAGTCATCCGTATGGAAATTTATCTCGCCCGCCGGAAATCAGAAATTGTCGAGGGTGATAAGCCGTGGTTCCCGCACCTTGAGGTAATTGATTTACAGATTACGCGCTTACAGAATCTGATCAGCGATTTATTACGGATGTCGCGCTTAGATCGTGGGGACAAGTTCCACTTTCAACCTACAGACATCAATCAATTGATGAACATGGTCATCAATCGTCGTACAAGCATGATTGAGGAGAACGGACAGACCTTACATTTTGACCCGGACACTAGGCTGGAAGATATTACGCTGGATGCACAGGAATTCAGTGATGCCATTGACCGGATAATCATCAACGCGTCGCGTTATAGTGAGCAAGGAGACACGATCACGGTGCGGTCATTAGAAGATGGTGAATACGTGGTGATCGAAGTTGAGGATGAGGGTGTGGGTATTCCTGATGAAGATTTGCCAAACATCTTTAATCGACTTTATCGCGGTAATCAGGCACGGACAGCGGATGGCTCCGGCAATGGTCTGGGCTTGCCCATCGCACAGCAAATTATCCGCGCGCACAGTGGCGAGATTGAGGTCGATACCACACCGGGGGAAGGCAGTACCTTCCGCATACGTATCCCAATCACACAATCCTCCGGCACACAGGAATTTGAGGCATTCGGCACCATCTCACAAAAGTAAGTTATTCACACACTATCGCCACCGTGATTGTTTGGTAGGGAGCGATTATATAGACTAAAACACAAACAGCGGACAAGGTGACTCGTCCGCTGTGTTTTTGTTTTCATTGGGGTTAATGTGCGGGGATTAGTTGCACCGATTCGGAACAATGGTGCTAATCATCGCAATAACATCATCTTCGCTGGGGAATTCACCGCTATCGGTTGATTCGACGACGAGACGGATGTTATCAATCAAAAAGTTACCGGGCAGGATGAACAGATAATAGCGCACATCACCACCGGATAGGGTACGGGATTCGCGGAAGACAGGATACTCGACATCATCATACATCAGAGTATAGACTTGTTCGGTTGAAGCGGCATTAGCGAAGCGCTCCTGTGTGCTTTCTTGCTGATTAGGGGCGACACCGCCGCGATATTCAAATTGTGCATCAACAACACCGTCGTCTGTGGCGACATCAAAGAGAATACGTCCCCCTGAGGATGTGATTGTCCAATTTGTCGGGTATTGGAATTGGAAGCGTGCCGGACAGCCTTCTTCAAAGGTCTGGAAGCCACTCACAACGACAGGCTCATCGACACTCGCAGACTCAATATCTTCAGTGTCTTCATCCGTCGCTTCTTCGGAATCTGTATCTTCAGTGTTGTCGTCCGTTGCCTCCTCGGTTGCTTCCATATCTTCGTCGTCTGCATCAACAGTATCATCGTCTGTCGCTTCTTCGGTTGCGTCGGCGTCTTCGGCATCGGCATCAGTCGTGTCTTCGTC